>NZ_JAFCLX010000104.1:0-1194 GCF_018130205.1 Bradyrhizobium sp. AUGA SZCCT0222 | reverse complement strand
GGCCTAGGGCTTGGCAATCGCGCCCACTTTTCCGGTTAGGCGAGTAGCCCTGCATCGGGCGCTTCACTGCAGAGACTTCGGGTTCCACTGAAAGATAACCTCGCAAACTGGGCCCTTAGCGGTTCGCACTATTATCGACAAGTGTGCGATTGTCCGCTCTAAGCGCAGATCGTCGCGCGCAATTTCAGCTAACGTTCGGGAAGCCTCTTGTCGAGCCGACCCTACATTAAGAAGGAGTTCACCCTCTTCATCGACCGTTACATCATCATCTATGACGATGTCGAAGTAGTAGCGGATCATCGCGCACTCTCCGGTTCGGCGGGAGCGCTATCGGGTCGCTTGCAATCTTACACAGCTAAAACGCGCAATGAACTAATTAAGCGCGCCGGTCCTGGCCGGTCTGTTCACTTGTGAACCCTTCGAGTTTGATTCCTTTACCTTTTCAGCGTTCGTTGGCCCAGAGGGAGCAGCGCAG
Organism: Bradyrhizobium sp. AUGA SZCCT0222; assembly: GCF_018130205.1. Classification (NCBI taxonomy): domain Bacteria; kingdom Pseudomonadati; phylum Pseudomonadota; class Alphaproteobacteria; order Hyphomicrobiales; family Nitrobacteraceae; genus Bradyrhizobium; species Bradyrhizobium sp. AUGA SZCCT0222. Next base: position 719 of record NZ_JAFCLX010000104.1, on the reverse strand, counting down.
CCATAAGGAAGTTAATTGCCGACGCGGTCGATCGGACCGGGGGGGCGCGCTGGCCCGCTATGAGCTGCTGCTACCGGCGGGCTTTATTCGTTAGGACTTAAGCACCGGAGCAAATCGTTCAGAAAATGGCGCTGCCCTGACGTCCCCACAACGGAACTTTTCCTTAATTTCCCAATTTTGGCTTGGAATAAATTAGGTGACTGGACCAATGCCTCGACCTTGGACGCGCTGGACAGATGAAGATGTTTCAAAGCTCAAGACCATGGCAAAGAAATATCCCGTAGATCAAATCGCTCGGGACTTAGACCGCGCGGGATTTCTTCTGTTTATCCGAAGGCACACAAACTCGGCATTTCGCTGGGGCGAGTACCAGCATCGCAATCAAATCCATCGGCTCTAGATCCGACTGGCTAAACAGCCCGGTGCCTTCCAGACCCGCGGGCTGTCCACCAGCCCAGAGCGCGAGTTCTAGCCAAGACAGCTCGCCGGTTCGCGCCGGCGGTTTTTTCTTTGATGTTGGGAACGATCAGGCGCCGGAGGAATCGATCCTGCGCTCCCGGGAATGCCTCTACTCCAACCGGGAGAAAACCCTCCGCAGGGTTGGCGGCCTTGGTTCGTGGCGTTCTCCGCGCCGGGGCCGTTTGCGCGATCCAGAGGCCTTTCGAGAACCAAAGATGTGCGAACTGCTCACGAAACGCAATTGGGGGCTGGTGGCTATA
>NZ_JAFCLX010000103.1:0-1207 GCF_018130205.1 Bradyrhizobium sp. AUGA SZCCT0222 | reverse complement strand
CGGTGATTCGTTGTTCAACGATCACCCCTTTGGCACATTCGATGCCTGGAGCGGGCGTCGTCCACTACATCAATCGCGTCACCCTGGCAGCGCGCCGCGAACTTCCGCTTTCCCCCGATCAGCGGACATCGCCGATTCGCTGCGCTAGGTCCAAAAAGTTCCATTAACCGATGTGAGCAATCGCAGCACAGCGGCCTCCGCCGCACTGGATCAAGGTCAAGAACAGGGCGCACGCATTGCTGACGCGAGTGGACCCGCCGCGTCAGGCTGCACCCGGTGCGCTTACCCCTGTTGGGTCAATTGCTGCAAAATCTGTTGAAACATTTGGGCCGGATCGTTCTGACCACCCTCACCACCGACCGTTCCTCCGCCTTTGATCTCCAGCACTTTGACGGCCACTAAAGGGAGCCGCATAAAGCCGCCAGACACCGCATCGAGTTCGCGCTCACCCAGAACGTCGCTCTTCGCATCGATTTAATTAGTCAGCGCGATCATCCGACGCCGATGCGACCACATTTTGCATCACCGCTCTCGTCGGTATGTGACGGCCATCACAAAATGTCTGATGTGGGCGCTCACCCATTAGCTTGTGCGTGGCAGCGAAATATTGCCGCTAATGTCGGCTTGGGGTCCATTTGCGGACAGCAGTGTTTGTGACCGTGAGGTCTGCTTTACTCCGTTGATCGGACATCGTTTGCTTTGCGCACCGCGGAACAAGCTCGAGAAGACGGCCAAGAAGCTGCCGACTGCAGTTCGCTAGGTGAGCACCAAGGCCATAAGGCCTGAGCACAGCAGGACGATACCTGCAGCGGTCACAGCAAGAAACGCGTATGAGGCAAATTCGTCGCGCATGGTTCACCTGTGAAACAGTCATGCCGTCGAACTTTGGAGCAACGGCTGATGCACAAGTTACCAGGAAATCGTGTTGGGCAGATTTCGAGCTGGCGACAAAATGACTTCAGGACAGTTTCGTGGATCGTTGCCGATGAAGTTTAACGGCGCAAGCGCGATCAGGAGTGGGTGGCGTGGCTTTTTCGACATGGAACGCCGCGCACGCTGGCTAGCAGAAGATGCCTCACGTCGGCCGCCGACCCGGCGTCATGCAATCAGAGCGGGGTGCGACAAAACAACCCGACGAGGCTGGGCAAGAACCTGCGTCTAGCTCGTGCAAGGGAGCGCTTGGCGGCAAGGGGCGAACTGTTGCGAG
>NZ_JAFCLX010000102.1:0-1406 GCF_018130205.1 Bradyrhizobium sp. AUGA SZCCT0222 | reverse complement strand
TGGGTCATGTGTGGACGACGCCCGCATTGCAAGGAGATTCTGACGTTCGGCTTGCGGTCGGGTGCAAGTCATGTGTCCGGCCTGTTTGCGCGGCACCATGCCCGCTGGCCCTGATGTAGTTCGCAGATCGGGTCCCAATCAATCGCCCGGGCTTTGACGCCCATGACCCAGAAGCGGGTTGTCCCAATCGACGGCTCGACCGTTTCGCATCACGCCATCATCACCCTCGCAATTCGATTTCTTACTCCGCCGTCGCCTTAATCTCCCATTGCCAAGCCCTCTTTAGGCAGCTGCAGCAAGCTCGGGCGCTCGATAGTGTCCTCCCTTGGCCATGATCGCCCAGGCGATGCGCGCCATCTTGTTGGCGACGGCAACGGCGACGAGCTTGGCTGGTTTCTTGGCCAGCAGCCTCATGATCCAGGGATGCTTTTGCGGATGCAGCCGGGCTTGTCGAACAACGGCTGTTGCACCGATGACGAGCAACCGTCGGAGATAGCGATCTCCCTGCTTGGAGATGCCGCCGAGCCGCTCCTTGCCACCCGTCGAGTGCTGCCGCGGCACAAGTCCGATCCATGCTGCAAAATCCCGCCCGGATCTGAAGCCACTGGGGTCTGTGACAGTGGAAGCGATGGCCGTGGCCCCGATCACGCCTATCCCGGGTACGGTTTCGAGGCGGCAGCTCATATCATTGGCACGATGATGTGCGTGAATGGCGCGATCCAGAGCCCCGACCTGCAATTCCAGAGCAGCGAGTTGATCGACAATAGCCTGCAGCGCCTGTTTCATCGCAGATGGAAGAGCTTCGTGATTAATCTCGTCCGTGATGATCGCGCCGAGCTGAGCGAGTCCCTCGCGTCCCGTCTCCGCAACGAGGCCGAACTCGGCAAGGTGGGCTCGGAGTGCGTTGATCAGCTGCGTGCGCTGACGGATCAAAAGATCCCGCGTTCGATGCAACATGAGCAAGGCTTGCTGATCGGTCGACTTGATCGGCACGAACCGCATCGATGGACGTGTCACGGCTTCACAGATCGCGGCCGCGTCGGCAGCATCGTTTTTCGACCGCTTGACGTAGCCCTTCACATAGCTCGGCGGCATCAGGCGAACGGTGTGACCGAGTTTGGAGATTTCCCGTGCCCAATGATGACCGGTTCCGCAGGCCTCCATACCGACCAGGCAACCGGGAAGCTTGCTAAAAAATTCCAAGACCTGCTTGCGTCGCAACTGACGGGTAATGATAGCCTTGCCCGCACTATCCACGCCGTGAACTTGGAATACGTTCTTGGCGAGATCAACGCCGATGGTGCTAACATTCATGTGGACGACCCCCTCCGGTGATTCGTTGTTCAACGATCACCCCTTTGGCACATTCGATGCCTGGAGCGGGCGTCGTCCACTACATCAATCGC
>NZ_JAFCLX010000101.1:0-1420 GCF_018130205.1 Bradyrhizobium sp. AUGA SZCCT0222 | reverse complement strand
GACACATGACTTGCACCCGACCGCAAGCCGAACGTCAGAATCTCCTTGCAATGCGGGCGTCGTCCACACATGACCCAAAGCCGCCGTTAACGAAAGAGAGCAGCGTGTCCGCTCGGCCTAATTTTTATGTTGCCGAACAAGAGTTCGGCGTTAACCACCGCTAACGGTTCCAGTCTGGGCGAAATCGATTGCAAGTTTCTTAAATTTTGCTGGGTACCTCTTCCGGGCATAGTGACCTGGGGAAAGATATGAGCAAGCGGGCCAAACGTGGAAAGGCGGAGACATTCGCACTACCAATGGTCGGGAGAGTTGCAATTGGCGCCGTGGCGGTCGCCGCATTGGGGTACAGTTTGCTGTCTCGCCCGACGAGCGTGCAACCGATACGAAAGCCGTCCGCGCACCAAGCCATGGCGTCGTCAACTCCGGTTCACGTGTCAGCTCCAGTTCATGCACCAGCGTCAGCTCCGGCTCCGATTTCGGCTCCGATTTCGGCTCCGCCGCCTCAATTCGAAACACCAAAAGCCGCTGACCTTCCCGGACCATTTGTTCGGCAGGTGGTTGACTACGCCAGCCACCAGACGCCGGGCACCGTGATCATCGATACCAAAAACACATTCCTTTATTTCGTTCTGAACCACGCGCAAGCGATGCGATACGGAATCGGTGTTGGCCGCGAAGGTTTCACGTGGTCCGGTGAACAGGCGGTGGCCCGTAAGACAGAATGGCCGGATTGGCGTCCGCCTGCAGACATGCTTGTGCGTCAGCCTTATCTGCCGCGATTCATGGCAGGCGGTCCCGGCAACCCGCTCGGCGCGCGGGCGATGTATCTAGGCGAGACTGAATATAGAATTCACGGTACCAACAAGCCCGATACGATCGGGAAGCGGGTTTCGTCCGGCTGTATCCGGCTGACCAATGAGGACATCGTGGACCTCTATGAGCGGGTGAAAGTCGGAGCGAAAGTGATCGTGCTTCCGGCAACCGCTGCCCGTCGACCATCCCAGGGAGCGCCGCCCGACGCCGCTTTCCGATCGCCGGACCCGGTATTGCCGTCGAACCGGCCCTCGGCAACCAACGCGCAGATGCTGTCATCTGGACCGAAGATCGCCGAGGTCCAGTAACTCAGTCCTCCGCCCTCGGTCTGCAACATTCGGGTCGCCGCTTTTAAGTCAGCTTCTGGGAACTTTTCGCACCTCGCGCAATTTCCCGGTCGAGTTCGTCATGGGCACCAGAGCGGACATCAGCCAACGCCTGCGGATACGGTGATGCGCCTGTTGACGGACGCGCGGCTGGCAACGGGCGAGCTGAGCGGCATTACCGCTGTCATGCCCGCGAAGGCGGGCAGGTGGATTCACACTCGAAGTGCAACACTTGGGCAAAGGACTCCGCAGGGGTCCTGTAGTCAAGGCATTTGCGCGGG
>NZ_JAFCLX010000100.1:0-1734 GCF_018130205.1 Bradyrhizobium sp. AUGA SZCCT0222 | reverse complement strand
GAAGACCGGGTGCGCGCTGCACCCGCGGTCTCGCGTGCGGTTTGCACAAAACAAAATGCACACGAGCATACAGGGCAGCGGAGAACACCCGGCCTTCCCTGCGCAATGGCTTTACGGCTTATGCCGTGATCTCCCCGGAGACGAGTTCTTGGTTGACTCCGTCGCTGCCGTTCCCGCTTGCGCTTCTCCGACAGCTTGACGCCTGCAACGGGCGCCAGGACCACACGGTTTTGCCGTACGCTTATCCACGCCGTCGTCTCAGCGCAAACCAGCGTCCACCGCAACCCGTCCAACGTCCGTGACGACGGCCGACGCCCTTCTGACCAGGACGGGATGGCGATAGATGCGCACTGATTTGGGTCGGCCGACAACAGAAATATTTTTGATTTACAGAAATTTTCTACTTGACACGATTTCTGAAAGTCAGCATTGATTTGCCCGTCGGGTTGTTTTGTCGCACCCTCGATCGTCATTCCGGGGCTCGCGAAGCGAGAGCCCGGAATCCATCTGGCGACAGCAAATGCGGCCTGATGGATTCCGGGCTCGCGCTGCGCGCGCCCCGGAATGACGACGGAGCAGGCCGCTCACACCGGCCGTTCGCCTTTCACCGTCACGCGCGTGCCTGAACGGGTATGCGGCCAGTAATCCCACATCGCGCGGTGCTGGGCGCAGCGGTTGTCCCAGAAGGCGATGGCGTTTTCGGTCCAGCGGAAGCGGCACTGGAACAGCGGATTTTCCGCGTGCTGGTAGAGATAGGCGAGCATCGCATCGCTCTCGTCGCGAGGAACGCCGATCAGGAAACGCGTAAAGCCGCGGTTGACGTAGAGCGCCTTCTTGCCGGTCACCGGATGCGTGCGCACGACCGGATGCTCGGCGCGCGGATATTCCGGGCGGTCGGTAACGCCGTAATTGGCGTAGAGCCCGCGATAGGTCTGCTCGCCGTCATGCAGCGCGGTGAGCCCGTCGAGATAGGCCTTCATGCGGTCCGACAGCGATTCATAGGCCGCATACATGTTGGCAAACAGCGTGTCGCCGCCGCGCGGCGGGCACTGTTTGATGTAGAGGATCGAGCCCATCGGCGGCTCGACGTCGCAGGACACATCGGTGTGCCAGCCCTCGCCATTGGCGCGCGGTGAATCCTTGTCGGCGTAGATCTTCATCAACGCGGGATCGTCGCCCTCATGCGGTGCCGCCGGATGAATATGCAGCTCGCCGAACTGCCGGCCGAACGCCAGATGCTGCTGCGGGGTGATGTGCTGGTCGCGAAAGAAGATCACGAGGTTTTCGGCGAGCGCGCGGTGGATTTCGTCCATCGTGCGGTTCGACAGCGAGCCAGCGAGATCGACGCCCGAAATCTCCGCGCCGATGATCGGGGTCAGTTTTTCGACGCCGATGGTCTCATAGGGCTCGCTCTCGCCGGCGACGTGCCGATAGCGGGGGCCCTGCTTGCTGGAGAGTGAACTCATCGGCGTTTCTCCCAATCATTATTGATTGGGAGCATCGTAGCCCGGGTGCAGCGAAGCGCAATGCGTACGCGATTCAATTTTGTCGTCCCGGCGAAGGCCGGGACCCATAGCCACCGGACGTGGTGTTATGGAAGGTGTCGGCCACCTTGCTTGAGCCGATGGCACAACGCGGTATGGGTCCCGGCGTTCGCCCTAGGGCATGCACACATCTGATGTCGGGGATTCCCGAATCGGCATTTTGTGTGATTCATATTGTGACACTTCGGCT
>NZ_JAFCLX010000010.1:0-206182 GCF_018130205.1 Bradyrhizobium sp. AUGA SZCCT0222 | reverse complement strand
AACCGGCGGTGACGGAGTCAACCAAGAACTCGTCTCCGGGGAGAGCACGGCATAAGCCGTAAAGCCATTGCGCAGGGGAGGCCGGGTGTTCACCGCTGCCCTGTATGCTCGTGTGCACTTTGTTTTGTGCAAACCGCACACGGGACCGCGGGTGCAGCGCGCACCCGGTCTTCCCTGCGCCCTCTGTTTTCGAGGGAGCGAAAATTACCTGCAAACCTCGGGCGATCAGCGCCGCGAGAATGCGAAGCTATTTCCGCGTCATTGCGAGGAGCGAAGCGACGAAGCAATCCACCTTCTCTGCCGCGCTATGGATTGCTTCGCTTCGCTCGCAATGACGGCTGATAGAGCCTCGCCTCTCGTCAGCGACCCTATTGTTTCACCCCGCATTCCACCCAACCACCTGATCTCACGCCATTTTCCCCATTCCTCCCACATCGCGGGAAACAAAAGCGACGTCGTTGAGATCGAAGGTGGCAGCCGTGATGATCGCATCACAGCAACACGGCCAAGCGAGGTTCGAAATGGCGAAGATGCGAGCGATCGATGCCGCGGTACGTATCCTCGAAAAAGAGGGCGTGGTGACCGCTTTCGGGGTTCCCGGTGCGGCGATCAATCCGCTTTATTCCGCGCTGAAGCGACGCGGTTCGATCAGCCACATCCTGGCGCGCCATGTCGAGGGCGCGTCCCACATGGCCGAGGGCTATACCCGCGCCAAAGCCGGCAATATCGGCGTCTGCATCGGCACGTCAGGTCCGGCCGGCACCGACATGATCACCGGGCTTTATTCGGCGATCGCGGATTCGATCCCGATCCTGTGCATCACCGGACAGGCGCCGCGCGCGCGGCTCTACAAGGAAGACTTCCAGGCCGTCGACATCGAGTCGATCGCAAAGCCTGTGACGAAATGGGCGGTCACGGTGCGCGAGCCGGCGCTGGTGCCGCGCGTGTTCAGCCAGGCGTTTCACATCATGCGTTCGGGCCGTCCCGGGCCTGTGCTGATCGACCTGCCGCTCGACGTGCAGCTTGCCGAGATCGAGTTCGACGACGAGACCTATGAGCCGCTGCAGGTCTACAAACCATCAGCGACGCGCAGGCAGATCGAGAAGGCGCTGGCGATGCTCAACGCCGCGGAGCGGCCGCTGATCGTGGCGGGCGGCGGCGTCATCAATGCCGACGCATCCGAATTGCTGGTGGCGTTTGCCGAGGCTGTGAACGTTCCCGTGGTGCCGACGCTAATGGGGTGGGGCGCCATCCCCGATGACCACGTGCTGATGGCGGGCATGGTCGGGCTGCAGACCAGCCACCGTTACGGCAACGCCACCATGCTGCAATCCGACTTCGTGCTCGGGATCGGCAACCGCTGGGCCAACCGCCACACCGGCTCGATCGAGACCTACACCAAGGGCCGCACCTTCGTGCATGTCGATATCGAGCCGACGCAGATCGGCCGCGTCTTCAATCCGGATTTCGGCATCGTCTCCGACGCCAAGGCGGCGCTCGAATTGTTCGTCACCGTGGCCAAGGAGTGGCGCAGGGACGGCAAGCTCCGTGACCGTCAGGCCTGGCCGGCCGCGTGCCAGGACCGCAAGCGCACGATGCTGCGCAGGAGCCGCTTTGACGACATCCCGATCAAGCCGCAGCGGGTCTATGAGGAGATGAGCCGGGCGTTCGGGCGCGACACCTGCTACGTCAGCGTGATCGGCCTGTCGCAGATTGCCGGCGCGCAATTCCTCGGCGTCTACGGTCCGCGCAACTGGATCAATGCCGGTCAGGCCGGTCCGCTCGGCTGGACATTGCCCGCGGCGCTCGGCGTGCGCGCCGCCGATCCGACCCGCGAGATCGTGGCGCTGTCGGGCGACTATGACTTCCAGTTCCTGATCGAGGAGCTCGCGGTCGGCGCGCAGTTCAAGCTGCCTTACATCCACGTCGTCGTGAACAATTCCTACCTCGGCCTGATCCGTCAGGCGCAGCGCGGCTTCGAGATGGACTATCAGGTGCAGCTCTCGTTCGAGAACATCAACGCGCCGGAGCTCGGCGTCTACGGTGTCGATCACGTCGCCGTCGCGCAAGGCCTCGGCTGCAAGGCAATCCGCGTCACCGATCCGCACGACGCCCAGGCGGCGTTCGCGACTGCGCGCGAATGGATGGCGGAGCACAAGGTGCCTGTGGTGGTCGAGTTCATCCTCGAGCGCGTTACCAACATCTCCATGGGCACCGAGATCGACAACATCATCGAGTTCGAGGAAGTGCTCGATCTGCCGCTGGACGATGCGCCGGCGAAGTCGACCACATCCGGCGCCTTGTTGCCGGCTTAAGGGGGATATCGACGATGCCCAAATTTGCCGCCAACCTCACCATGCTGTTCGGCGAACTGCCATTCCCGGATCGCTTTGCGGCGGCCAAGGCCGCCGGCTTCAGCGGGGTCGAATATCTGTTTCCCTATGATTTCGACAAGGCCGAGCTCAGCGAGCAATTGCAGCAGCACGGGTTGACCCAGGTGCTGCATAATCTCCCCGCCGGCAACTGGGCGGCGGGCGAGCGCGGCATCGCGATTTTTCCTGACCGTGTCGGGGAATTCCGCGACGGCGTCGCGCGCGCCATCGATTACGCCAGGGCGCTGGATTGCCGTCAGCTCAATTGTCTGGTCGGCATCGCGCCTGATGGTGCCGATGCGCGCGAACTGAACGAGGTGCTGATCGGCAATTTGCGCTTTGCCGCCGACGCGCTGGCCAAGGAACGGATCAGGCTTCTGGTCGAGCCGATCAACACAACAGACATTCCGGGCTTTTTCCTGAGCGGTACCGAACAGGCGATCCAGCTCATATCAGACGTGCGATCGAGCAACCTCTTCGTGCAGTACGACATCTACCACATGCAGATCATGGAAGGGGACATCGCGCGCAGCCTGCAGAAGCATCTGCCGCGCATCGCCCATGTCCAGCTCGCCGACAACCCCGGCCGCAACGAGCCCGGCACCGGTGAAATCAATTATCCGTTCCTGTTCCGGCATCTCGACGCGATCGGCTATCGCGGCTGGGTCGGATGCGAGTATAAACCGAGGACGACGACCGTCGACGGCCTCGGCTGGCACGCGGCCCTGACGCTCGATACCTGATTGGTCAATAACAAGGGAAAATCCAAATGATCGATATCGGCTTTATCGGCCTCGGCACCATGGGTCGCCCGATGGCGAAGCATCTCCAGACTGCCGGCCATCGCCTGTTCCTGCACGACGTCGCGCCGATCCCGCCCGAGCTTGTCGCCGAAGGCGGGGTGGCCTGCAAATCGGGCAAGGAGGTCGCGGAAAAATCCGACGTCGTCATCATCATGGTGCCGGACACGCCGCATGTCGAAGCGGTGTTGTTCTCCGAGGGCGGCGTCGCGCAGGGGATTTCAAAGGGCCAGATCGTGGTCGACATGAGTTCGATCTCGCCGCTTGCCACGAAGGAGTTCGCCAAAAAGATCGAGGCGCTCGGCGCCGATTATCTCGATGCCCCGGTTTCCGGCGGCGAGGTCGGCGCCAAGGCCGCGAGCCTGACCATCATGGTGGGTGGGCCGGAGCGCGCGTTCAACACCATGAAGCCGGTGTTCGACAAGATGGGCAAGAACGTCACGCTGGTCGGCGGCAATGGCGACGGCCAGACCACCAAGGTCGCCAACCAGATCATCGTCGCGCTGACGATCGAGGCGGTCGGCGAAGCGCTGTTGTTCGCATCGAAGGCCGGTGCCGATCCGGCCCTGGTGCGGCAGGCGCTGATGGGCGGCTTTGCGTCGTCGCGGATTCTCGAGGTGCATGGCGAGCGCATGATCAAGCGCAATTTCGATCCGGGTTTCCGCATCGAGCTGCATCAGAAGGATCTCAACCTCGCGCTCGAAGGCGCGCGCTCGCTCGGCATATCCTTGCCGAATACGGCGATCGCACAGCAGCTGTTCAGTTCCTGCGCGGCGCATGGCGGCAAGGCGTGGGATCATTCCGGCATGGTGAAGGCGCTGGAGATGATGGCTAACCACGAGATTGGAAAGACTTGATCGAACGCGGAACCTGATGCGGAACTTCCTGTTCCATGTGCCCTTTATTGGCGCGCGTGGAACCGGAACATCCGATGCCTCCGATGGTTGAAACGCACCATCAATTCACTGGAGGACATGATGAACAATCGTTTAGCTGTTTCGCTGATTGCCGCTTCGCTGCTGACTTCGGGCGCGGCGTTTGCCCAATCCACCACCGTTCAGGGCGCGCAGGACGGCGCCCGAGCGGGTGGCCAGGTTGGCGGTCCGGTCGGCGAGGTCGTTGGCGGCACCGTGGGTGCGGCCGTAGGCCTGGGCCTGGAAATTCCGAACGCCGTGATCACGTCGATCCAGGCGGAGCGCGGGCCGTCGGTCGTGGTGCGTGAGCGCGTCGTGGTCGGCGAGCCGCTGCCGTCGACCGTCGAATTGCGCACGGTGCCGAGCCACACTGAATATCGCTATGCGATCGTCAATGATCGCCGGGTGATCGTGGAGCCGCGCACCCGCAAGGTCATCAAGATCATCGACTAAGCGCGCAGCTTGCAATTGATCCTCGCGGGGGCATTCCTCCCGCGGGGATTTTCTTGCGTCAGGACGCACCGTTAGGACGCACCAACGCTCGATCGCTGCGTTCGCTTGACGATCAGATCGAAGGCCGCCGCAGCGGCGAGGCCAACGCAGGCTGCAAGCGCGTCGACCAAAAAATCCTCCAGCCGCGCGTGCCGTCCCGGCGCCCAGAATTGCAGGATCTCGATGACGCCGGTCAGCCCGACGGCGACGGCCGCCGTAAACAAACGGTTTCGCGTGTAGGCCAGGCCGAACGCGAGGCCAAGCAATACGAAGGCGAGCGCATGTTCGCCGTCCTGTCCGAGAATACTGGCGTGCGGCCGATAACCCGGCGGCCCCAGGGTTGCGAATGCAACGGCTGCGGCAAGGCACCAGGCGAAGAGCTTGAGGGCGACTGACATGGCCTCGGCTTAGCACGGCCAGGGCGCGAATATTGCACCTGCGAACAGCCACAATGCCGTGTGGTTAATGCCTAATTCGAGAGCGCTTTCGAGCGAAAGCCTGTCCCGCACTTGATGCGCGATGGAGCCCGGTTCGCGTGAAGAAAACGCGTCAAAACAAAAAGCTAGAGCGGTTCCCGCACACCCAGCCCGTGCATGAAGCTCTCCCTGATCTGCACGGGATCGCGCCGCGTGGTGCCAACACCCGGTTTGTCGTCGATCCGAACGCCGATCAGGGTCGGCCCCTCGTTGGACATGGATTGCTCGATCAGGCGTTCGAAATCGTCCTCGTCGGCGGCCCAGGCGCTGTTGCCGAGGCCGCTGGCGATCGCGATCGCAACGATGTCGGCCACAACAGCGCCTGGCGTCGGCTGCGCGCCGGTGATCTGGTAGACGCCGTTGTCCATCACCACCATCGTGAGATTCTTCGGCGCCAGGGTCGCGATCGTCGACAGCGCGCCCAGTTGCATCAACAGCGAGCCGTCGCCCTCGAGCGCGAAGATGCGGCGCTCGGGTTGCGCCAGTGCCACGCCGAGCGCGATCGGAAAGGCGAGGCCCATGCTGCCGAGCATGTAAAAGTTCTGCGGGCGATGGCCGGCGGCCCACAGGTCGAAATTGGTGTTGCCGATACCGCCGACCACGGCTTCCTCGTTCTTCAGCTTGGCGACCAGCCGCGAGGTGAGATCGAAGCGGTTCATGACCTTGGTATTGCGGGCAGGGGTGCTGTTCATGACATCGCTCACTTGTCGAAGGTCTTGCCGCCGGTCAAAAGCGGCGAAAGGATCAGCGCCACCGGCGCCTGCGTGGTGATGGCCTGCTTGATCGAGCGGTCGCAGATGAACTCGAACTCGTCGAGCCGTGTGCAGGTGTGATGCTCCATCGCAAGTGAATCCAGCACCGGGCGCATGGTGCGGCACACCAGCGACTGGCCGTAGTTGAACTCGCCGAGCGTGCCGCGTTCGGTCACGAACATGATCAGCGGGATCTGGTAGGGCATCGCCAGCGAGGCCAGCACGTTGGCGAGCGTCGCAAAGCCTGACGTCTGCATCAGCACCGCGCCGCGCCGCCCGCCCATCCAGGCGCCGGAGACGATGCCGACGGCTTCTTCCTCGCGCGCGGTCGGAAAGGTCGTGAAAAACGGATCGGCATGCAGGTTCTTGATCAGCGTCGTCAGGATGCGATCGGGCACATAGGGCACCAGGCTGACATCGTTGCGCTTGAGCGATTGCAGCACGATGCCGTGCCAGCTCTTCTCCTGCGAGCTGTTCTCCAGCGAAGTCTTGGGCGAGGTTTTTTCCTCCGCAGCCGCCATACTGTCGTCTCCCTCGATCTTCCGAAAATTTGCGTTCGCGACGTGGTGCCGTCGCGCAGCTTTTGCCGCGCCGAAACTTGACGCCGTGGACGAGATTGTCAACATGCCTTCATCGTTACCGTGATCTGCAGACTTGGCGATGCCTTCAACGCGCCGGCATGCGACAATGTGAGATAACGAGAACATCGGGAGGGCTGCCGTGCGAGTTTGGTTCCGGATGGCTGCGGTTGCGGCATTGATGCTCGCTGCGCTGGGCGCGGCATCCGCGCAATCGTTCCCGTCAAAGCCCGTGCGTATTCTCGTGCCCTATCCCGCCGGCGGCGGCGTCGATGTCCTGACGCGCACGCTGGGTGAGGTGGTGTCCAAGCAATGGGGCCAGTCGGTCGTGGTCGAGAACCGCCCGGGCGCCGGCGGTGTCATTGCCTCGCAAGCAGTCGTGACCTCGCCGCCTGACGGCTACACGCTGATCATGGTGGCGAGCGGTCATGCCACCAATCCGTTGCTGTATCCCAAAATTCCCTACGACACGTTCAAGGATTTTACCGCGATTTCGCTACTCGGGTCGTCGCCCAATATCCTGCTGGTGCGCGCGGATTCTCCGTTCAGGACGGTGGCTGACGTAATCACGGCTGCGAAGACCAGACCGGGAGTTCTTTCATTCGCCCATGCCGGCACCGGCACGTCGACGCATCTTGCCGGCGAACTGCTAAAGAGCCTCGCCAAGATCGATCTCAATGCGATACCCTACAAGGGCGGCGCGCCCGCAATCAACGATCTGCTCGGCGGGCAGATCCCAATGTCGTTCAACAATGGCCCGGAATCGGTCGGTCAGCTTCAGGCCGGCACGCTTCGCGCGTTGGCCGTGACGACTGCCGATCGCGCGCCGTTCCTCCCCAAGGTGCCAAGCATGTCGGAGTCCGTTCCGGGCTACGACACAGGCGTATGGTGGGGGCTGCTCGGGCCCGCCAATCTGCCTCCAGAAGTGCTGGCAAAGCTCTCGAACGATTTCGTCGCCGCGTTGAATACCGATGCCGTCAAGGAGAAGCTTGGCAAGCTCGGTGCCTTGCCGATCGGCAGTTCGTCGGAACAGTTCGAGACTAAGATCCGTGAGGACTACGAGAAGTGGGAGCCGATCATCAAAGCTTCCGGGATGAAGGCGGAATAACGATGTGGTGCCTCCGATGATTCCAGCCTGCCTGCCGCCGCGTCCCGTCAGTCGTCCCAAGGTGCGGCTGCCGCCTGATGCCTGCGATACCCATGCCCACGTGTTCGGCCCATCGGATCGCTTTCCCTATGCGGATGATCGCAGCTACACGCCGCCGGATGCGCCGCTGGAAAAATATCTCGGCATGCTCGACACGCTAGGCTTTGCGCGCGGCGTATTGGTGCAGGGCAGTGCGCACGGCCGCGATAATTCGGCGATGCTCGATGCGCTGCGGCGAGAGCCCGGCCGCCTGCGCGGCGTCGCGGTGGCCGACGCCAAAGTTTCGCCGAACGAATTGCGCGCGTGGCACGGCGCCGTCGTCCGAGGCCTGCGCTTCAATCACTTCTTTCGTGATGGTCAGTTGCACTATCGCGGCGGCGTGCCGTTGACGGAGGCCGAGAAGCTTGCGCCAGTCATGGCTGAGCTTGGCTGGCACCTGCAGCTCTGGATCGATGTGAAGGATTTGCCGCAGGCGATTCCGATCCTCAAAAGACTCGGCCTGCCTGTCGTGATCGATCACATGGGCCGCACCGATGCGCGCGCCGGCACCGGCACCGAAGGTTTCCAGAGCCTGTTGCGTGCGGTCGGCGAGGGCTGGTGCTGGGCGAAATTGTCGGGCGCGCATCGGTTGAGCCAAAGCGCGCCTGACTATCCCGAAGCGCGGCCGTTCCACGAGATGCTGGTCAAGATAAATCCGGAGCGCCTGGTCTGGGGCGGCGACTGGCCGCATCCGCGGGTCGAGGGCGAAATGCCGGACGCCGGACACCTTCTCGAATTGTTTCAGATGTGGACGCCTGATAAGGCAACACAGCAGCGCATCCTCGTCAGCAATCCCGCTAAACTCTACGGTTTCCCGAACTGAAAGTTGCACAACAAGATGACCGTCAACAACAAGCGCGTGTTCTACGTCAAATATCTCGCCCACGAGATCTACACCGAGATCCTGAAGGCCAGGGCCGATGTGCGGCTCGACAAGCTGGAGAACGAGAGCCCTGAATCCGTCGCGGCGCCGATTCTGGCCGCGGCGCACGCCTATCAGATCGGGGCGGCGCGCGATGAACTGGCGCCGCATTTCCATGCCCATGCAGATCTTCTGAAGCGGGCGCCGAATTTGCTCATCGTCTCCAGCAACGGCGCGGGCTTTGACCCCGTCGATGTCGATGCCTGCACCGCGGCCGGCGTGCTGGTGGTCAACCAGACCGGCGGCAACGCCAATTCCGTGGCCGAGCACGCGCTTGGCATGCTGCTGACGCTGTCGAAGCGCATCCTCGAATCCGACCGTGCGCTGCGCCGCGAGGCCAATGTCAATCGCAACGCATTGATCGGCAACGAGGCGCAGGGCAAGACCATCGGCATCGTCGGGATCGGCAATGTCGGCCGCCGCATCGCCGAGCTCTGCAAGGGCCTGCTGCACATGAAGGTGATCGCGTACGATCCCTATCTGACGGCAGAGGAAATCGCGGCGCGGGGCGCCGAGAAGGTCGAGCTCGACGAGCTGATGCGCCGCTCGGACTTCGTTTCGATTTCCTGCCCGCTGACAAAAGACAATCGCCGCATGATCGGCGCAAAACAGTTCGCGCTGATGCAGCCGCATGCGTTCTTCATCACCACCGCGCGCGGCTTCATTCACGACGAGGCCGCGTTGTACGATGCGCTGCGCGACAAGCGGATCGCCGGTGCCGGGCTCGACGTCTGGGACAAGGAGCCGCCGCCGCCGGAACACCCTCTGCTGCAGTTCGACAATGTGCTGGCCAGCCCGCATACGGCAGGTGTCACCAGGGAAGCCCGCGTCAACATGGGCAGGATCGCCGCCGAACAGATCCTCGACGCGCTCGACGGCAAGCGGCCGCCGCGTATCGTCAATCCCGAGGTCTGGCCGGCCTATGCCAAGCGCTTCGAGCGGACGTTCGGGTTTGCGCCGAAATAGGCGCTACAGGAAAACGAACCGGAAGGCGGATCCCTTCGATACCACGCGGCCGGCGGTCGGTGCCGGAAAGTGCGCCGCAAGAAGGATGCTGGGCGTGTCCGCGAGCCGCTCGAGCAGTTTGATACGGGTGGTCCGTGCGGCCTCCCGATCGAAATCCGCCGCGTTCGACAGCCATGGCGCCGCGCACTGGATCGGATGATGGATGATGTCGCCGGACATGACCGCGTGATCATGCCTGCCGTTCAAATGTATCTGCATATTGCCGATCGTATGGCCCGGGGCGGGCTCAAAGTGCATCATCGCGTTTCGATCGTCGAACAGCAGATGGTCGGTTTCCACGAATTCCGCCTGTCCGGCGGCGACCACCGGCAACACCGAATCTGCGAACGATCCGTGATTGACCGGATTGTTGGGGTTGGCGGCGTGCGCCTGCTCCCAATGGCGATACTCGGTGCGGCCCATCAGGTACCGCGCGTTCGGGAAGGTCGGGACCCAGCGCCCGTCGATGAGCCGCGTGTTCCAGCCGACGTGATCGACATGCAGATGCGTGCACATCACGAAGTCGACGTCTTCGGGACGAACGCCGAGTGCTTGCATGTTTTCCAGATAAGGCTGGTTGAGCTGGTTCCATACCGGGACGCGCGGCCGCGGCTTGTGATTGCCGCAGCAGGTGTCGACCAGGGCTGTCCATCGGTCGGTGCGGACCACGTAGGAGTGGTGGCTGAGGATCATCCGCCCGGTGCCGGGCTCGATGTATCGCTCGTCCAGCCAGTCGCTGTTAGCCGCGATCACCTCGTCATCGACGTTGGCGAACAACCAGTTCCTTTCAAACGGCAGGTTGGCAATCTCGACCAGCCGGTCGATCCGCATGCTGCCAATTTTCAGCGTCTCCATGCTGGGCTTGTCAGTTCCGCAGCAGATCGCCGAACGGCACCCAGCGTGTTCCGTCGTAGCGGATCAGCCGCATGCTCGTCATCGGTGTATAGCGTTCCGGCGAATTATTCACCGTGGTGCCGTTGATCAGCATTGGCAGGTGAACGTCTTTCAGGTTGGTCGCCTGCTTTATCACATTGGCGCGGGTCAGATCGTTACCGGCGGCCCTGAGCGCCGTTACCAATGTCTGGGCGATGGTGTAGCCGTACACGTTGAGCCAGTCGCTCTTGTTGGCGTCCGGCAGATATTTCTCCATGAAGGCCAGCCATTCCTTGTAGCCGGGGTCATCCTTCAGACCGGGATCGGTGCTGTCTTTCAGATACTGGCTGGAGACGACGCCGACCGAATTCTCGCGCCCCGCCGGTTCGAGCACGCCGCTGATGGAGGCGGATACGTTTGAAATGATCGTGGTCGGCTTCCATCCGATCTCGCCGATCTTGCGGATCGCTTGCGCGGCGAATTTCGGTGTGGCCGCCACCAGCACGACATCGGCGCCGCTGCTCTTCAAGATCAGTATCTGGGTATCGATGGTGGGGGACGTGGTTTCATAAGGGGCCTTGGAGACGATCTGATCGCTGCCGCCGAGACCTTCCCCCAGCGCCTTCAGATAGTCTTTTCCGAGATCGTCGTTTTGATAGAGAACGCCGATCTTTGCCTTCGGATGGCTGTCCCTGATGTATTTGGAATAGGCGAGAGCCTCGTCGCGATAGGTCGGCTGCCAGCCGACCGTCCACGGGAAACTCTTCGGATCGTCCCACTTCGCGGCGCCGGAGCCGAGGAAGAGTTGCGGGACCTTCTTGTCGTTGAGATATTTGTGCACGGCGTTGTTGGTCGGCGTTCCGACGCCGCCGAAGATCAACAGCACCTCATCGCTTTCGACCAGGCGCCGGGTCTGCTCGACGGTTTTCGGCGGACTGTAGGCGTCGTCCGCGATGATCATCTGGATCCGTCGCCCGTTGACGCCGCCTTCGTCATTGATCTTGCGAAAATAGGCTTCGGCGGATTTCGCGATCTGCGCGAAGGCGGAAACCGGCCCGCTGAGGGGGGCCGTGGTGCCGATCTTGATCGTCTTGTCGTCAGCGCCCGTGTCGTATTTCGCGGCGCCTTGCGCCTGCGCGGGGATGGCCGCCAGCACCGACAGGGCGATGCAGAGGGTGTGAAGTCGGGGTCCAGGAAAACGGCGCACTTTGTAGCTCCTCCCAGGTTTTCCCACCTCTTCGGGCGGGCTTTCCGGTCGTTCGGGCGTACGAACGATCGTTCGTTTGGTTGACTATCGAACGATCGTTCGTTAGTCAATGTGCATGATTTCCTCTGCTTCCAATGCGGCCGAAACGGTCGCGACCTCCACCCGCGAGCGCATTCTTGCCGAAGCGCTCAGCCTGTTTGCCGAGAGCGGCTATGGCGGCGCCTCGATGCGCGAACTGGCGCGCCGGGTCGGTGTCCGTGAAAGCAGCCTTTACAACCACTTCCCGGGCAAGGCGGCGATCCTGGAAGCGATCGTCAGCGAGCACGGGCCGGCGAGTTCGGCGAGCCGCCTCGAGCAGCCGCGCTATCGCCAATTGCGCGACCAGCCCGCGGCGTTTTGCCGGCAGTTTGCCCTCGACCTCGTCGACCAGTGGTCGGACCCGCGCGAGCATCAATTCCAGAAGGTCATCACCGCGGAACGAAACCGGGTGCCGGGCATTCGCGCGAAATTCGCCGATCAGTTTTATGCGCGCGAACAGCGTCTGATGACGGATTATTTCCGCGGCTTCACGCTGGCCGGTCTCGTCAAGACACCGGATCCGCGCGAGACCGCACGGCTGTTCGCAGCCGGCCTGATCTACATCCGCCTCGAGCACTATGTGATGGGCGCGCAGTCGTCACCGCGCGACAAGGTGATGGAAGCCATCGAGCGGTTTCTCGGTTTCTTCTTTTCGCTGATCGCCATCAGCGACGTCGCAGAGCCAGCAAATACAAAAAAACGAAAAGGCAAGGGAGAAGCGCGTGGCAAGGTTACCCCTGATTGATCCGGACGCGACCACCGGAGATATCCGCGCATCCTTTGACCGGATGGCGGTCAAGTCGAGCGTCTTTCAATTAATGGCGCACGCCGAAGCCGGCATGATCCCGGCGATGCGGGTCGGCAATGGCTCGGCGCGCCAACACGGGGCGAGGTAAAAGATGACAGAGAAAATGCGCT
Organism: Bradyrhizobium sp. AUGA SZCCT0222; assembly: GCF_018130205.1. NCBI lineage: Bacteria > Pseudomonadati > Pseudomonadota > Alphaproteobacteria > Hyphomicrobiales > Nitrobacteraceae > Bradyrhizobium > Bradyrhizobium sp. AUGA SZCCT0222. Next base: position 193,609 of record NZ_JAFCLX010000010.1, on the reverse strand, counting down.
ATGTCCGCCAGCTTAGCGCGGCGTCCGAAGGTCAGGCTCCGGGCCGCGGCCGGCTTCGGGGTCGCAGGATCCTGGTCGTCGGTGGCGGTCAGCGGACGTTCGACGCCGCGACCGATCCGGTAGGAAACGGCCGGGCCATGTCCATGCTGTTTGCCAGGGAAGGCGCCCATGTCGCGGTTGCCGACCTGCACCGCGCCAGCGCCGATGACACCGTAAAGCGCATTGTCGGCGAGGGCGGTCTCGCCTTTTCGATCAAGGCGGATATCGCGCGCCAAGACGATGTGAACAGGATGATCGACGAGGCCGTTGATGGTCTCGGCGGGCTCGACGGCATGGTGCTCAATGTCGGCATCGGCGTCGGGGCGCTGGGGCTCGACGGTGTCGATCTCAAGGAGTGGAATGACACGTTCGCGGTCAATTTGACCGGTCCGATGCTCTGTTGCCGCAAGGCGCTGAAGCATATCGCCGATGGGGCGTCGATCGTGTTCATCTCGTCGATCGCCGGGCTTCGCTCGGGCTCGCGGCTGATTGCCTATGACACGTCGAAGGCGGCGCTTGGCGGCCTGATGCGCAACGTCGCCAAGGAAGGCGCACGGCGCGGCATCCGCGCCAACATCATCTGCCCCGGGCTGGTCGATACGCCGCTTGGCCGCCACACCAGCGCCGGCCGGCCGTCGCGCAGTGCGTCCGGCTCGCCGTTCGGGCGGATGGCGACGGGGTGGGAGATCGCCTATGCCGCGCTGTTCTTCATGTCCGACGAGAGCGTTTACATCAACGCGCAGACGCTGGCGGTCGACAGCGGCATCACCGGGCTATGAGCACGGTGAGGCAACGGGTCAAGCAATAGCCGGCATCGCATTGTGCCGGAAAGAAAAGTGAAAACAGGGGAGTGAGCGTATGTTGAGCAAGTCGTTGTGGCCGGCCCTTGTTGCCGGTGTAGTCAGTGCCATCGTCTGGACCGGAGCAGCGTCCGCACAGAAGAAATACGATCCCGGCGCATCCGACACCGAGATCAAGATCGGCCAGACCATGCCGTACAGCGGGCCGGCTTCGTCCTATGCCACGATCGGCCTGGTGATGAAGGCCTATTTCGACAAGATCAATGCGGAGGGCGGCGTCAACGGCCGGAAGATCACGCTGCTGTCGCAGGACGACGGGTTTGTCTCATCGAAAACGGTGGAATCCACCCGCAAGCTGGTCGAGCAGGATGATGTTCTGTTCATCGCCGGCTCGCTCGGCACGGCGCCGAACGCCGCCGTTCAGAGATATCTGAACATCAAGAAGGTGCCGCAGCTTTTCGTCGCGACCGGTGCGACGCGGTGGGGCGATCCGGAACATTTTCCGTGGACCATGGGATGGCAGCCCAGCTACCAGATCGAAGGCGCCATTCTCGGCCGTTACACGGCTGCCACGTATCCGACGGCAAAAATCGGCGTGCTGTATCAGAACGACGATTCCGGAAAGGATTACATCAAGGGTTTCAAGGCGGGCCTCGGTGACGCCGCCAAGCTGATCGTGGCCGAGACCTCGTATGAATTGTCGGATCCGACGGTCGACTCGCAAGTCATCACGTTGAAGACCGCGGGCGCCGACGTGTTTTTCCTGCACGCGAATCCGAGATTCGTCGCCCAGGCGATCCGAAGGACGTTTGAGCTGACCTGGAAGCCCGCGATCATCCTGCCGAGCGCTGGCGCGTCGGTCGGCGCGGCTCTGGCTCCGGCCGGTCTTGAGAAGTCGATCGGCGCCGTGACGGCGGCCTACATGAAGGATCCCACCGACAAAGTGTGGGAAAGCGACAAGGGCTTTCAGGACTGGCTCGCCTTCATGAAGCAATGGTATCCGCGAGGGAGCCTGATCGACGGCAGCAATGTCTATGGCTACTCCATGGCCCAGACCATCGTCCAAGTCCTCAAGCAATGCGGCGACGAGCTGACGCGCGAGAACGTCATGCAGCAGGCGGCTTCCATGAAGGATCTGGAGCTTCCGATGCTGCTGCCGGGCATCAACCTCAGCACCAGCGCCAAGGATTTTTTCCCCATCAAGCAGATGCGGCTGGCGCGATTTGACGGCACGTCCTGGATCGTGATGCCGAAGTGAGGCGAGGCGACCTGGAACCCGTCCTCTCCGGGGACGGGTTCAGTGCCGAAAGTCCGGCTCAAATCTGCGGAGAAAATTTCCCCCGCGGCGGGTGCGATCTTGGCAATAATTCCACTGCCAAAGGGCGTCCGGACGACGCGCGCATTGCTATTTTCGTAGACATCTCGACTAGTTAGCCCGTTACGACCATTTTCCGTAGTGCGCCCCGTTTCTGGGAACAACCGTTCCGCCGGGCACGATGGAAGATGAAATGCGACAGGTAGGTACATTTCTGCGCAACGCGCCGTCCCGGATCGGACGTCGCCTGGCCCAGATCGTCGCGATCGCCGCCGCCAGCCTGCCGGCTGCCGGGGCTTAAGGCCGCTTACGTCAATTTGAACATTGAAAGCTCGTCATCGCGCGAACCTGCGGTTCGCGGATACCGGGTTTGTCGCGCCATGTCTGGCGTAAATACTCTCGCGCAGCGTCAGAGCTTTGCCATCGTCGCCCGTGCGGCACGTTGCGCGCGGGCTCAGCTAAATTTCGCGAAGCGTTTTAGTCATTGGCTTCCGGCGGCAGAAAATTCACTTCATGCTCGGCCGAGATGCGCACGATTTCGGCGACATCGCTCAGATTGTGCAACTGGTTGAAAAGTGCTTCCAGCTTCTGGGTCGGTGAAACCCAGAACAGCGCCCGCGCCGGTTTGTCCGACTTGTTGAAATAGCCGTGCGGGATGCCGCGCGGCAACCGCACCAGGTCGCCGGCCTTGGCCTGCACCCAGACGCCATCGAGCTTCAGATCGAGCATGCCGTCCTGCACCAGGATGAATTCGTCCTGCGTGGGGTGGATGTGGACCGGCACGAACTGGCCGGGATCGCTGTTGGTTTCGAACGCAAAGGTCGAATCCGTCACGGCCTTTGGGAAGTATACCTGTCCGAGGATGTTCCAGGTCTTGCCGGAATAGCCGGTGCCGTTCTGCGTGATGCCTTTTTCGAGCGCCGCCATGTTGTTGACCCCTCTTTGGCTGTCGCGACGACGCTACCCCCGGCCGGCCTTCTGTCAAGCGGGTGTGGCAGGCACGCGAACGCTTCCGCAACTTGCTTCCTTGCAAAAGCTTGAAGTTTAAAATAAATGTCGGAGGTCAGTTCCGGGAGGCCGACCGATGTCCAAACCGTTGCATTCCCAGCATGCGCTCGTCACTGGCGGCGGGCGAGGCATTGGCCGCGCGGTAGCTGCGGCACTGTCCGACGCCGGCGCTGTCGTCACCGTGCTCGGCCGCAATCGCGCCACGCTGGATGAAGCCGTTGCGTCAGGCGCCGCGCAATTTGCTGTTACAGCCGATGTCGCCGATGCAGCTTCCGTGAAATCAGCCGTTGCGGAAGCCGCGGCGCGGCAGCCGATCGACATCCTGATCGCCAATGCGGGCGCTGCGGAATCCGCGCCGTTCGGCCGCTCCGACGCGGCGCTGTTCCAGCGCATGATGGACGTCAATTTCATGGGCGTGGTGCATGCCACGCAGGCTGTGTTGCCGGGGATGCTGGAGCGCCGCCAGGGGCGGGTGGTCGCGATCGCCTCTACCGCCGGCCTGAAGGGCTACGCCTATGTCAGCGCCTACAGCGCTGCAAAGCACGCCGTGATTGGTCTCGTCCGTTCGCTGGCGCTGGAAACGGCCAAGAGCGGCGTCACCGTCAATGCCGTCTGTCCCGGGTTCACCGAAACCGATCTGCTTGAGGGCAGTATCGACAACATTATCAAGAAGACCGGCCGCAGCCGCGAGCAGGCGGTGGCCGAACTGTCGAAGCACAATCCGCAGGGCCGCCTCGTTGCGCCGTCGGAAGTCGCCGATGCCGTGCTGTGGTTGTGCGGCGCGGGCGCCGGCGCCATTACCGGACAGGCGGTCGCGGTCGCCGGCGGCGAAGTTTGAAATTGAAACCGTCATTGCGAGCGGAGCGAAGCAATCCATCTCGCCGCAAAAAGAAAGAATGGATTGCTTCGCTGCGCTCGCAATGACGAATAGCAAGACAAGGGAGATCCCATGAGCAGACCTGCCAACCCCGTCACGCTGCCGCTATCAGAATATTCGCCGAAGCATTTCTTGCTCGCCGTTGACGGCAAGATCGCCACCGTGACGCTGAACCGTCCCGAGCGAAAAAATCCGCTGACGTTCGACAGCTACCGGGAACTGACGGATTTCTTCCGCGCCTGCGCGATGGATGATGAAGTCAAGACCATCGTGGTATCCGGCGCCGGCGGGAACTTCTCTTCGGGCGGCGACGTCTTCGAGATCATCGGCCCGCTGGTGCAGATGGACACCAAGGGCCTCACGGCGTTCACCCGGATGACCGGCGATCTCGTCAAGGCGATGCGCGCTTGCCCGCAACCCATCATCGCCGCCGTCGACGGCATCTGCGCCGGTGCCGGCGCGATCATCGCGATGGCCTCGGATATGCGCCTGGCAGCGCCCGGCGCCAAGGTCGCCTTCCTCTTCAACAAGGTCGGGCTCTCCGGCTGCGACATGGGCGCCTGTGCGATCCTGCCGCGTATCATCGGTCAGTCGCGGGCGTCGGAACTGCTCTACACCGGCCGCTTCATGACCGCGGAGGAGGGCGAACGCTGGGGCTTCTTCAGCCGGATCGTGGCCGCCGACCAGGTGCTGGCGCAGGCGCAAGCGCTGGCGAAACAGGTATCCGACGGGCCGACCTACGCGAACACCATGACCAAGCGGATGCTGGCGATGGAATGGGCGATGTCGGTGGAAGAGGCGATCGAGGCGGAGGCCGTCGCGCAGGCCCTGTGCATGACCACGGAGGACTTTGCCCGGGCGTTCGAGGCGTTTTCCAACAAGCGGTCACCGGTGTTCCAGGGGAATTGAGCAACCGAGTAGCCCGGGTGAGAGCGGAGGGGAAACCCGGGGGTGATCGTGCGGCTTGAATCCCGGATGTCGCTTCGCTCATCCCGGCTACACGGAGGGGCTTGCCTGAAAATTGCTTTAGGTTTAAAGTAATTTCCAGATGGCCCGTTAGCTTGCTTCGGAGGCGCTGATGAAGGTGGCGATAATCGGCGGCGGACCGGCGGGTCTTTATGCCGCAATCCTCTTGAAGAAGCAGCGGCCGCAGGCCGAGATCACGGTGTACGAGCGCAACCGCGCCGACGATACGTTCGGCTTCGGTGTGGTGTTCTCCGACGCCACGCTGGATAACTTCGAAAAGTACGACCCGCCGAGCTACCGCCGCATCACCCAGGAATTCGCCTATTGGGATGATATCGCCGTGCATTTCCGCGGCACCGTCCATCGGGTGGGCGGCAACGGCTTTTGCGGCTGTTCGCGCCGCATGCTGCTGCTGATCCTGCAGGAACGCGCCCGTGAACTCGGCGTCACGCTGCTGTTCGAAACCGATGTCGACGACGAGACCCGTTTTGCCGATGCCGATTTGATCGTGCTCGCCGACGGCATCAACAGCCGTTTTCGCGACAAACACACCGAGCATTTCCGTCCCGAGATCGATCTGCGCTCCAACAAGTTCACCTGGATGGGGTCGACCAAACCGCTCGATGCCTTCACGTTCATTTTCCAGGAGACAGAGTGGGGTCCCTTCATCGCCCACGCCTATCAATATGAAGCCGGCCGCTCGACCTGGATCTTCGAGACCGATGCCGAGACCTTTGCGCGCGCCGGCCTGGAAGGCCTGAGCGAGCAGCAATCCGCCGATCGCATGGCTGATATCTTCGGCTGGTTCCTCGGCGAGCACAAGCTGCTGATCAACCGTTCGATGTGGCGCAATTTTCCGATGATCCGCAGCGAGCGCTGGGTCAAGGACAATATGGTGCTGCTCGGTGACGCCAAGGCGACCGCGCATTTCTCGATCGGCTCCGGCACCAAGCTCGCGATGGAGGACGCCATCGCGCTCGCCGAAGCGATGGCGCAGGCGCCGACAGTAGATGCAGCCTTGCAGACCTACGAGCATGGGCGGCGCGAGGAGGTCGAGAAGACCCAGCATGCCGCCGACGTGTCGCTGGTCTGGTTCGAGCATGTCGACCGCTTCTGGGATTTCGATCCCGTGCAGTTCGCGTTCGGCGTCATGACCCGCGCCAAGGCGATCACCTACGATAACCTCACGCTGCGCGCGCCGGGCTTTGTCAGCGAGGTCGACAAGGCGTTTGCAAAGACCGTCCGCGCCAAAGGGTTTGACGTCGACGTCGAAAAACCGGTCGCGCCGATGTTCCAGCCGTTCAAACTGCGCGAGATGGAGGTGGCCAACCGCGCGGTGGTGTCGCCGATGTGCATGTATTCGGCCGAAGAGGGCGTGCCCGGCGATTTCCATCTGGTGCATTACGGCTCGCGCGCGATCGGCGGCGCGGGTCTGATCTTCACCGAAATGACCTGCGTCGGCCGCGACGCCCGGATCACGCCGGGTTGCACCGGACTGTGGAACGACACGCAGCAGGCGGCATGGACGCGGATCGTGGATTTCGTCCACGCCAATTCGGCCGCCAGGATCTGCCTGCAGCTCGGCCATGCCGGGCGCAAGGGCGCCACCAAGCTGATGTGGGAAGGCATGGACCGTCCGCTGGAGCAGGGCGGCTGGGACACGCTGTCGGCGTCGCCGATTCCCTATTTCCCGGACAGCCAGGTGCCGCGCGAGATGGACCGATCAGCGATGGATCGCGTCAAGGCCGAGTTCGTCGCGTCCGCGCTGCGCGGCAACGCCTGCGGCTTCGACATGCTGGAGCTGCACTGCGCCCACGGTTATCTGCTCGCAAGCTTCATCTCGCCGCTGACCAACACCCGGACGGATGAATATGGCGGCACGCTCGAGAACCGGTTGCGTTATCCGCTCGAAATATTCGAGGCGATGCGCGCGGCGTGGCCGGCGCACAAGCCGATGTCGGTGCGCATCTCCGCCACCGACTGGGCCGAAGGCGGCGTCACCGGCGACGATGCGGTGGCGATTGCCCGCGCGTTCGGCGAGGCCGGCGTCGATCTCGTGGACGTCTCCACCGGACAGACCGTGCGCGACGCGCAGCCGATTTACGGCCGCATGTTCCAGACGCCGTTCTCCGAACAGGTCCGCAACGAGGCAAGGGTTGCGACCATGTGCGTCGGGAACATCACGACGTCAGATCAGGTGAACACCATTCTCGCCGCCGGCCGCGCCGACCTGGTGGCGCTGGGCCGGCCGCATCTGGTTGATCCTTCCTTCACCATGCGGGCGGCGGCCTGGTATGGCGCCTCCGATATCGCCTGTCCGCCGCAATATCTCCCCGGAAAAGAGCAGATTTTCCGCAACTCTGTCCGCGACCGGCAGGATTTCGACGACCTCAAAATTAAGGGTAAGCCGAAAACCCGCGCCGAGCTCAAGGCCGAGGCGACAAAGCCGCTTGCGGCCGAATAGGCTGGATGGCACGCTCTATCTCTCCCTCGCCCCGCTCTTGCGGGGAGAGGGGAAGACAGTTGAGTGGAGTTTGAGCGGATGAAGGCGATCATCGTCGGAGGCGGCATCGGAGGTCTCACCACCGCGCTGATGCTGCGCGCCCGCGGCATCGACTGCGAATTGTTCGAACAGGCCGACAGCATTCGCGAACTCGGCGTCGGCATCAACACGCTGCCGCATGCGATCCGCGAACTCGCTGGCCTTGGCCTGCTGGACCGGCTGGATGCGGCCGCTGTTCGTACCGATGATTTGTATTATCTGAACCGTCACGGCCAGGAAGTCTGGCGCGAGCCGCGCGGCCTCGGCGCGGGTCACGACGTGCCGCAATTCTCGGTTCATCGCGGCCGCCTGCAGAGCGTCATCCATCGCGCCGTCGAGGAACGGCTCGGCAAGGAGGTGATCCACACCGGCTGCCGGCTTGGCGCGTTCGCGCAGCACGAAGGCGGCGTGATCGCACATTTCTTCGACCGCGCCGGCGCGCATATCAAGACCGCGCGCGGCGATGTCCTGATCGGGGCCGACGGCATCCATTCGCGCGTGCGCGAAATGCTGTTCCCGGACGAGGGGCCGCCATGCTGGAACGGGCTGATGCTGTGGCGCGGCGCGCGCGACTGGCCGATGTTCCTGACCGGCAGTTCGATGATCGTGGCCGGCGGATTGAATGCAAAAGTCGTGGTCTATCCGATCGCGGAAGGATCGAGCCCCGCCAGCCGGCTGACCAATTGGGCAGTAATGGTCAGGGTTGGCGAAGGCAATGCGCCGCCGCCGCGCCGCGAGGACTGGTCGCGGCAGGGCAAGCGCGAGGAATTGATGCCGCATGTGGCACGCTTCTCGGTGCCGCATGTCGACGTCCGAAACCTGATCTCGGCGACGCCGGAATTTTATGAGTATCCCTGCTGCGATCGCGATCCCCTGCCATACTGGACATGGGGACGGGTGACGCTGCTCGGCGACGCCGCGCATCCGATGTATCCGGTCGGCTCCAACGGCGCCTCGCAGGCGATCCTCGATGCGCGGGCGCTTGCGGATTCGCTGGCCCATGCCGAGCATCCGCGCCAGGCGCTGCTGGCCTACGAGCAGAAGCGGCTGCCGATGACGGCAGAGATCGTGCGCGCGAACCGCCGCGGCGGTCCCGAGGGCGTCATCGACGCCGTCGAACAACTCGCGCCCGACGGTTTTGCGGATATCGAGAAGGTGCTGAGCTACGGCCAGCGCGAAGCGATCGTGCGCGGGTATGCGTCAAAGGCCGGTTTTGCGGCGCCGTCGCTGGCGGCCGTGCGGTAGTGCCAGCGTAAGTGCCACACGCTAAACTGTCATCGCCCGCGAAAGCGGGCGATCCAGTATTCCAGAGGCGCTAGTGATAGACCCGAGAAGCCGCGGCGTACCGGGTGCCCCGCTGGAGCCTGTCATCGGGCGGCCATTCGGCCGACCCGGTGGCGGGGCATGACAACGTCACGCGCCCGGAGGCGGCGGCAGGAAGTGGATGTTGTGCTCGGCCGCCAGCGCCACGACGGCGTCGGGCGTCTGCTCTTTCATGTTGTGGATGCCCCAGAACAGGTCGTAGAGCCGCCGCGTCGGCGAGACCCAGAACAGCACCTTCGAGGTCCGGCCCGATTTGTTGAAGATGCCGTGCGGCTTGCCCATCGGCAGCCGCACCAGATCGCCCGGCGAGGCCTGTGTCTCTGATCCGTCGAGGAAGAAGTCGAGCTTGCCTTCCAGGATGTAGAGATACTCATCCTGGTCGGGGTGGATGTGCGGCGGCACGAAGGTGTCGGGCGGGAAGGTCGCGTGCCATGAGAAGGAATGCTCGGTGACGCTTTTCGGCACATAGGTCTGGCCAAGGATGTTCCAGGAGATTCCCTGGGTGCCTTCATTGGCGCGGGTGATGCCGGCGATTTCAGTTTTCATTGTGTTGTTTCCTCCCATATTTTCTTGCCAGCGTTTTCTTCGCCCGGTTATTTGCCGGATGCGCAATCCTTGGCGTAGCGGTCGCCGTAATTCGAAAAGACCTTTTCGACGATCTCGGTCTGGAACTTGCCGTCCGGACGTTTCGCCACCTTGGTCAGGTAGAAGTTCTGGATCGGATAGCCGTTGACGTTGAACTTGAAGTCGCCGCGCAGCGAGGTGAAGTCGGCCTTCTTCAGCGCCGCCGACACCGCGTCCTTGTTGGCGAGATCGCCCTTCACCGCCTTGACGGCGCTGTCGATCAGCATCGCCGCATCATAGGCCTGGAAGGCATAGGTGCCTGGCACGATGTTGTAGGCCGCCTCATAGCCGGCCACGAATTTCTTGTTCTGCGGATTGTCGAGGTTGGGTGCCCAGTTGGAACCGCCGAACATGCCGACGGCCGCATCCTGCTGTGCCGGCAGCGTCGATTCATCGACCGTGAAGGCGGACAGCACGGGAATGCGATCGGCAAGGCCGGCCTGCCGGTATTGCTTGACAAGGCCGACACCGAGGCCACCCGGCATGAAGGTGAACAGCGCGTCCGGCTTCGAGGAGGAGATCTTGGTCAGCTCGACCTGGAAATCGGAGGTGTTCAGCGGCAGATAGCTTTCCTCGACGATCTCGCCCTTGTAGTCGATCTTGAATCCGGCGGCGGAATCCTTGCCGGCCTGATAGTTCGGCACCAGCACATAGACACGCTTGTAGCCGCGATCCTGCGCGACCTTGCCGAGGACCTGGTGGACCTGATCGTTCTGGTAGGAGGTGACGTAGAAGAACGGGCTGCACTCCTTGCCGGCATAGGTCGACGGACCCGCGTTCGGGCTGATCAGAAACGTCTTGTTTTCTGTGACCGGCCTGTGAATGGCCTGAAGAATGTTGGAGAAGATCGGGCCTACGACGAAATCGACCTTTTCGCGTTCCAGGAGGCCCTTGACCTTGGTCACGGCCCCGTCCGGCTTGAGTTCGTCATCGACCACGACGAGTTCGACGTCCTTGCCTGCCATCTTGCCGCCGAGGTCCTTGACCGCGAGCGCAAAACCGTCGCGGACCTGCTGGCCGAGCGCTGCCGGAGGCCCGGACAACGTCACGATGACGCCGATCTTGATCTTCTCCTGCGCCGCGGCTTGTCCTGCGGCGGCACTCAGCAAGACCGCAAGTCCGGCCAATTTCAACGGCTGCATCATGACCACTCCTTCATTCGGCCGCAGCCGAAACCACCACAAATCGTTTCTCGCAAAGCAGCTTATTCCGAGGATGACGGCCGCCGCAAGCAACAAGGCATTAGGTAAGAACCTATGCAAGCTGCGCGCCAAATGCTTGAACCCTAAAGAAATCTGGACCATGATAGCAAGCTGCGGTCTGCTCGATTCCCCGCACGCGCAAATCAGACAAGTTGGCGTCATGATGCTTGATTCAGAGACCAAGGCGGTCGAACTCCCCGAGGACCACGGGGATGAAATCAGGCTGTGGCTCCGCCTTCTGACCTGTACCACCCTGATCGAGGGCGAGGTCCGCAGCCGTCTGCGCGAGCGCTTCGATGTGACGCTGCCGCGCTTCGACCTGATGGCCCAGCTCGACAAGGTGCCCGACGGCATGACGCTGTCAGATGTCTCGAAGCGGATGATGGTGTCGAACGGCAACGTCACCGGACTGGTCGAACGCCTCGTCGAATCCGGCCATCTCGACCGGCGCACCTCGGATGCCGACCGCCGCGTCCAGGTGATCCGCCTGACCAAGGCCGGCCGTGTCGAGTTCCGCAAGATGGCTGCCGAGCATGAGTTGTGGATCGCCGACATCTTCGGGGATTTGACGCCGAAGGATGTCCGCGAACTGATGCGGCTCCTGGCCAAGACCAAAGCATCGGCGCAGAAATCCGCGAAGGCACGGACGGCGTAGGCGCAGCCTGGACCTGCCGGCGCGCCGGCTTCCAAAAAAGAGTGGAACGGCCCTGATCTGGGCCCTTGCGCCAAATTACTTTAAGTATAAAATGATTGCCAATGGAGCACTGCCGGACGGTCTTCACAAGCCTTTCATCCCGAACGCGAGGGCGATGGAAATGTCAGGTAGAAATTTAGACCTTGGCCCATCGGGTCACGTCGATGATTTTGCGCGGCGCAACCTGCCGCCGCCGGAGCAATGGCCGGAACTGGTTCTCGACCGGCCGGAGTTTCAATACCCCGAATATCTCAACGCCGCGGTCGAGCTAACCGACCGGATCGTCGAGAGGGGCTTCGGTGACCGCACGGCGCTGATCGGCAATGGCCGCCAGCGGACCTACAAGGAACTCGCCGATTGGTCGAACCGCCTGGCGCATGCGCTGGTGGAGAATTACGGCGTCAAGCCCGGCAACCGCGTGCTGATCCGCTCCGGCAACAACCCGGCTTTGGTGGCGGCATGGCTCGCGGCGACGAAAGCAGGCGCCGTTGTCGTCAACACCATGCCGATGCTGCGTGCCGGCGAGTTGTCCAAAATCGTCGACAAGGCTGAGATCGCGCTGGCGCTGACCGACAGCCGCATCGCCGACGAACTGGTTGCCTGCGCCAAGACCAGCAAGTTTCTCAAGCAGGTGGTGAATTTCGACGGCACGTCGAACCATGACGCCGAGCTCGACCGGGTGGCGCTGAACAAGCCGGTCCGCTTCGACGCCGTCAAGACCGGACGGGATGATGTCGCGCTGCTGGGATTTACCTCGGGCACCACGGGCGAGCCGAAGGCGACGATGCATTTCCATCGCGATCTCCTGATCGTGGCCGATGGCTATGCGCGCGAAGTCCTCAACGTCACCGAAGACGACGTGTTCGTCGGCTCGCCGCCGCTGGCGTTTACGTTCGGCCTCGGCGGTCTTGCGATCTTTCCGCTGCGGTTCGGCGCGACAGCGACTTTGCTGGAAAACGCTTCACCTCCCGAGATGGTCAAGATCATCGAGACCTACAAGGCCACGATCTGCTTTACCTCGCCGACGGCATATCGCGCGATGATGGCCGCGATGGACAAGGGCGCCGATCTGTCGTCGCTGCGCCTTGCCGTGTCGGCCGGCGAGACCTTGCCTGCGCCGGTGTTCGACAGCTGGACCCGCAAGACCGGAAAGCCAATTCTCGACGGCATCGGCAGCACCGAATTGCTGCATATCTTCATCACCAACCGGGTCGGCGAGGCCGTCGCGGGAACGACCGGGCTCCCGGTCTCAGGTTACGAGGCCAGGATCGTTGACGATGACATGAACGAGTTGCCGGCAGGCACGGTCGGCAAGCTCGCGGTTCGCGGCCCGACCGGATGCCGCTATCTCGCGGATAGCAGGCAATCGAATTACGTGCGCGACGGCTGGAACCTGACCGGCGATTCCTTTGTCCGCGACGAGACGGGACGCTTGTCGTTCGTCGCCCGCTCGGACGATATGATTGTCTCCTCCGGCTACAACATCGCAGGCCCCGAGATTGAGGCCGCACTGCTGACGCATCCGGCGGTCGCCGAGTGCGGCGTCGTCGGCGCGCCCGACGAGGCGCGCGGCATGATCGTCAAGGCTTACATCGTGGTCGCCTCCGGCATCGACGCCGATGCGGCGCTGGTGACGGCGTTGCAGGAGCACGTCAAGCGCGAGATCGCGCCCTACAAGTATCCGCGCGCGATCGAATTCGTCGCGCAACTGCCCAAGACCGAGACCGGCAAGTTGCGGCGGTTCGCCTTGCGGCAGATGGCGCAGACCGGTTCGGCCTCGGCCGGCATGGCCGCGGAATGAAGCGCATAGCGTTTTCGAGCGAAGTGGGTACCGGTTCGCGTAAAGAAAACGCGTCAAACGACAATTTGGAAGTGATGGAGAGATTTTTGTGAGTACGCAAAAAGGGCCCACGCTGGCGGTGTTGCCGGTGGCGAAGGATGAGGTGCCGGCTTCGGGCTTGCAGATCCTGCAGCCGAGCGGCTGGCCGGTGCCGAAAGGTTACGCCAACGGCATGGCCGCCGACGGCCGGCTGGTGGTGACCGGCGGCGTGATCGGCTGGGACGCCAGCAACGTTCTGGCCGATGGCTTCATCGCGCAGGTGCGCCAGACGCTGGAGAACATAGCCGCGATCCTCGCCGAGGGCGGCGCGAAGCCTGAACACCTCGTGCGGCTGACCTGGTACGTTGTCGACATCGAGGAATATCTGGCGAACCTGAAAGCGCTCGGAAAAGTCTATCGCGAAACATTTGGCGCGCATTATCCGGCGATGGCGCTGGTACAGGTGGTACGGCTCGTCGAGAAGGCCGCACGGGTCGAGATCGAGGCGACGGCTGTGGTGCCGCGGTAACTTTCTCCTTCGTCATGGCCGGGCTTGACCCGGCCATCCACGACTTCCTTGCGCAGCGCAACCAAAGACGTGGATGCCCGGCACAAGGCCGGGCATGACGGAGTAGCTGGACAGCGCGCTCCTATTTTGTCCAGCTCTCATCACCTGCTGAGCGTCTGGTGTGAACTCGCCCCGCGCTTGATCGCTTCCCAATCGTAAAGCATCGGCACCATTTCACCTTTCGCCCATGTCGCGTTCTGGTTCGCGTAATGCGGACTGGCCGGATGGCCCGACGCGCCATGGAAGACGATCCACCGGCAGTTGTTCCATGCGCCGACGTCGAAGACGTAACGGGACAATGCGGACGAGGTGGCCTGGAAGCCGAGCTTCATCGAATATCCCGCCATGAATACGCAATCATTGTCGCCGGAAATCTTGGCGCAATCCTTGTCGAGCTGGCCGGCATAGTCGGGGAAAGCGACCGAGAGTGCGTGCTTGAGCTTTGGCGTATGCAGCGTGCCCCAATCGGCGGTCGGCGCATTCTTCGACACCGTGACCACGGCCTCGCGCAGCAGCTCATTCCAGGTCGCGCCCTTCAACAGGCTCTCGTCATTGCTGCGCAGCAGTTGCGGCAGCGTCCACCAGAACTGGACTTCCGGAAACAGGCCCGGAGCCACCTTGGTGAAATCGCTCTCAGTGGTCTTGTCGAGCCCCGATCGGCGCAGCGCGAGTTTTGTCAGTTCCAGCCGGACGGCGGAATAGGCCGCGGCCGCGACCGAGTCGCCGCGCATCTCGCCATCCCAGCCGAGGATCAGGTCGCACAATTGCTTCGTCTGCGCCGGCAGCCCGATCGCGCGCAGGCGTTCACGGATTTCGATGGCGGGAATGCTGAGGAGGTCGCGGTGAATCGCCGGCATCTGCTCGGGCGAGGGCCGCTTCAACTCCTTGAGCCGCAGCCAGATACGGCGGGTGCGGTGCGGCGGCATCGGGTCGGTCGAGAGATATGGTTCGCGCTCGGGCTCCACCACGCGATTGTTGGCGGTGACGATCATTCCCTTATCCGGCGCGATCGTGTGCGGCATATCTTCGAACGGCACCATGCCGTCCCATTCGTGCTCGCCGGTCCACCCCGGTACCGGCAGCCAGCCATTGGAGCGCGGCCGCTTCGGCACCAAGGCGCGTACGCGATGGCCGATTTTGCCTGACGTGTCGCCGGCGACGACATTGTGGTCCAACAGCGCAAAGCCGCGCGTCGCTTCGTATAACTGCTCAACCGATTTGGCGCGCAGCATCCGCACCATGCAATCGAATGACGAATCAGGCACCGCGAACTGCACGGATTTCAGCGCCAGTGCGGTGCCCTTGTTGGGATCACCCGCAATAACGGGCCCATGTTGGGTCTCGACCACGTCGATCGTGACGTCATTGCCGTTGCGCACCTTGATGGTCTCGGGCCGATGCGTCGCGGGCAGCATCTCTTCTTTAAAGCGATAGTGGCGGGCGTCGGTGTCGAATTGCTCGACATAGAGATCGTGGATGTCGACAAAGGCATGCGTCACGCACCAGGCGACGTTGGCCGTGTGTCCGAAATGCGGGAAGCCGGGCACGCCGGGGACGGTGAGGCCGATGACGTCGAACTCATCGCAGGCGAGATGCGCCTGTGCGTACATGTTCGGCATCTCCAATAAACGGTGCGGATCGCCGGCGACAATCGCCCGGCCGGTCGATGTGCGTTCAGCCGAGATCGCCCAATTGTTGCTGCCGCCGTCGAGTTCGGCGCCCATCTGCTCCTGCGCGGTCGCCAGCAGCGCAGAGATGCCGGGCTTGAGATCGGCAAGAACAGCCGCGAGCCGCTTGCCTTCCACGCCCGGCGGCACGCACAGCAGATCGCTGCCGCCATCATCGAAACGCAGCTTGGCGATGTTGTCGGCGCCGACGATCGGCAGCGCCGCGGCGCGCCAAAGTTTCCACCACACCGATCCCATCAGGAATCCGATCTGCCGCATCACGGCGATGGAATGCCAGGGCTCCCAGGCGACAGGTTCGCAGCCGAGGATTTTGTATTCGACCGGCCATCGGCGCAGCGCGATGAACGCGTTGACGCCGCGCGCGTACGCCAGCAGCATCGCCTTGGCCTCGTCGCCGAGCAGGGCGTAGTCGCGGCGCGAGGCGGCGTCGCCATTCATCTGCCGGGCAATCACATCACCGGCAACAGCGCGGGCGCCGAGCCATTCGGCATAGCGGCCGGTGCCACGCCGCAGCAGCGCCTCCATCTGCCAGAGCCGGTCCTGCGCCTGTGCAAACCCGAGCCCGGCAAATGCATCCTGATAGGTGCCGCCGCGGACATGCGGAATGCCCCACGCATCGCGCCAGATGTCGACAGGGCCGAGCAGCCCCTTCACCTGCGCCGGGCTGACATAGTCCGGCAGGTGATCGGCTGGGTTGATCCGGTTGGAGGTTGCGGTCACAGGGCGCTCCCGGGTTTTTCTGATTTGTTGTTCTTGCGACGGACGCATCATACGCATGCGCGCATGCAAAGCCATGCCTGATAGCTGCGCCGGAACGGGCACGCATTTCGTCGGCACCTTGCCGTTGTTCGCGTGCGATGCTTTGATGGCGGGATGGAGCCTCCCCCTTCATCGAAGCCGGGAGCCACCACGTCTGTGGCACGAGAGAAAAACAATAAGCGCACACAAGAGGACGCCATGAACAAGCCAGCTGCGGTATTGAGCGAAACGCAGAGTGCGGATGCGATGTTGCGGGCGCGAGCCCAGCGCGTGGTGCCCGGCGGCATGTGGGGACATCTCAACGCCGCGCGGCTGCCGGAAGGCTATCCGCAGTTCTTCGCCTCCGCCGAGGGATGCCGGGTGCGCGACGTCGACGGGCGCGAATATATCGACTTCATGTGCAGCTGGGGGCCGGTGCTGCTCGGCCATCGTCACCCTGAAGTGCAGGCGGCGGTCGAGGCGCAGGCTGCCCTGGGCGATTGTCTGAACGGCCCGGGCGAGGTCATGGTGGATCTGGCCGAAGATTTCGTTGCGATGGTGCCTCATGCGGATTGGGCGATGTTCCAGAAGAACGGCGGTGACGCCACCACGGCCTGCGTGACCATCGCGCGGGCCGGCACCGGCCGGCGCAAGGTGCTGGTCGCCAAGGGCAGCTATCACGGCGCGCTGCCCTGGTGCTCGCCGAGCGTGGCCGGCGTCACCAGCGAAGACCGCGCGCATCTGCTGCACTTCGAATACAACGACGTCACGAGCCTGCAGGCGGCGGTCGATGAAGCGGAAAAGGATCTTGCCGCGATCCTGGTCACCGGCTTCCGGCATGACATCGCCCGCGATCTCGAATTGCCGACGCGAGAATTCGCCGCCGCTGCACGCGCCGCGTGCGACGCCGCTGACGCCGCGCTCATTCTCGACGAGGTGCGCACCGGGCTGCGGCTCGATATCAGGGGAAGCTGGGAGGCGCTCGGGGTGCGGCCGGATCTGGCCGCCTGGAGCAAGGCAATCGCCAACGGCTACGCGCTGGCGGCAGTGACCGGCAATGACAAATTCCGCGAGGCGGCAACAAAGGTGTTCGTGACAGGCTCGTTCTGGTGCGGCACCGTGGCGATGGCGGCGGCACGGGCGACACTGCGGATCGCGCGTGAAACTGATGTGCCCGGGCAACTCCGCACCATGGGCTTGCGGCTGCGCGAGGGGCTGGCGTCGCTGGCGAACCAGCACGGCGTCGCGATCCGGCAGAGCGGCCCGCCGCAGATGCCGCTGATGCTGTTCGACGCCGATCCGGATGTGAAGAAGGGCCGGGCGTTCTGTTCAGCCGCCCTGCGTCACGGGGCGTTCTTTCATCCCGTGCACAACATGTTCCTGTCGTCGGCCCATCAGGCTGCCGATATCGACGCGGCGCTGGAGGCGGCCTCGCACGGCTTCAAAGCGGTCCGCGCGCTTACCTAGTTGCTTTGCGGCTATTTCAGCGCCTGCAAAACCTGATCGAGTTTTTCGACCAGCACGTCCGCATGCGCAGTGGTGAACACCAGCTGCGGCCGGATCTTGAGAACGTTGGCTTGCGGACCGGCGGCGCTGATCAGCACGTGCCGCTCGCGCAACATGTTGACGACAGCTGCGGTTTCGCTGGCGGCCGGCGTTCCGGTGGGGCCGCCGTGCCGCAACTCCACGCCAAAGAACAATCCGGCGCCGCGCACCTCTGATATCAATGGGTGGCGCGCCTGCAGTTGCCGAAACTGTTCACGCAGATAGCCGCCGACGCGCTGTGCATTCGCAAGCAAGCCTTCGGACTCGATCACTTCGAGTACGGCTATTCCGGCCGCCGCAGAGACGGGATTGCCGCCAAAGGTGTTGAAATAGCGTGAGCGCGCGCCGAATTCGGCCAGCACTTCCGGACGTGCCGCCATGCCGGCGACCGGATGGCCGTTCCCCATCGGCTTGCCCATCGTGACCAGATCGGGAATGAGACCGTGGCGGGCAAAACCCCACATCTGCTCGCCGGTGCGGCCGAAACCGGGCTGCACTTCGTCCGCGATAAAGATGCCGCCGGCCGCACGCACCGCTTCGACGGCGGGGCGCAGGAAGCCCGCGGGATCGGCGAACACGCCGTCGCTGGAGAAGATCGTGTCGACCAATAGTCCGGCCGGGCGAATGCCGTTTTTCTTCATGTCATCGAGCGCGCCGCGCACGTGCCGCGCAAAAATCTCGCCGGTGTCGTCGCCGGCGGAGCGCGGCGCCGGTACCAGCCGGGCGTGGCTGTCCTTCGCCAGCGGCAGCCCGAGCGAAGGTGACAGTTCGGCCAGCGCGCTGGTGACGCCGTGATAGGCGGTTTCCGTCACGATGAAGCCGGTGCCGCCGGTGCAGGTGCGGGCCACGCGCAGCGCAAGGTCGTTGGCCTCGCTGCCGGTGCAGGTGAACATGATCTGGCTGATCTCGGCCGGGAAGGTGGCGAGCAGTTTTTCGGCATAGTCGAGCACGGTTTCGTGCAGATAGCGCGTATGGGTGTTCAGCACCGCGGCCTGCCGCGCAATCGCTTGCACGACGTGGGGATGCGAGTGTCCGACCGACGCGACGTTGTTGTAGGCGTCCAGATAGGCATTGCCTGCGGGATCGTAGAGCCACACGCCTTCGCCGCGGACGAATTGCACGGGTTGTTCGTAGAACAGCCGGTAGGCCGGTCCGAGCAGGCGCTTGCGCCGTGCGATCAAGTCGTTGGCCGAAGCGGTCTCATGGTTGGTGGACATCGGTTACTCCGAATTGCAGGCAGACTGAATCTGCTGCCGGGCCTGGGCCCGGGGAATACCAGCGATTCGCTGCAATCTGCCCCAGGCCGCCGGATTGTTGCGTAGAATATAGTCCCGATTCCCGGGATAGCGGATGGCCCGCCAGCTGCTGATCACGATGGTCATGACCATGCGGGTCGCGATCAGGTCGAACAATATCTCGAATTCGGTTCCGTCGAGCGGCGTGACCGCATGGTAAGCCGCGATCATGTCGCAGGCGGGCGCGAGCGGATCGTTGCCATCGACGACCTGGTACGCCGCGGTCACGGCAAGGTCGACGACCCGGGCGGTCGACGTCATGTCGCCAAAGTCGATGATCCCCGCGATGCGCTCGCTGTTGGCGGAATCGACGACGATGTTGTGCGGGTTGAGATCGTTGTGAAGCGGCTGTTTGGGCAGGCCCGACAACACGGGAAGGGCGTCAGTCTCGAACCGGTCGAGGGTGCGTTCTACCAATGTGCGCCGGTCGGCCGGGACGGCGTCGATCAATGGACGCAATTCGGCGGCGTGCTGAAGGTCCCACAGCAGCTTGTGGTTGGCGCCGGGATGCCGGAAGTCGCGTAGGCCACGCGCCATCCGTGCGGCACATTGGCCCAAGTCGCGCCGCAGCGGCGTTGAACTCTCGACGGTGTGGAAGGGCGTTCCGGCAAGAAACGACAACAGACGCACGACCCGCGTCGAACCGTCGTCGAAGCCGATATCGAGTTCGTTGGCGCCGTTCAACGCCGGAAAGATACGCGGCACCGGCAGGCCGGGGTCGGCGGCGGCCAGCTGCACCAGGGCTTCGGTCTGCAGATTCGTGACCGCGCGATCCTCTGTGGGGTTCGCGATCTTCAGCACATATTCGCGGCCATCCGACGTCCGCAGCCGGAAATTCTGATCGCGCTCGCTGTCGAGGCGACGCACCGTGACGGGCAAGCCGTAATGTTCGGCCGCCAGTTCCTTGGCAAGCGATTCCGGAATGCTTGACGCGGCGCGCAGGCCATCGATCGGATGTGCCGCGTCAATCGCGGGAGAGGAGTCTGGCACCGCAGTGTCCTTTAGGCCGTGATCCCTGGGGCGTGCGACCGGTCAATAGCCGCGTTGGCGGTCGATGGCGTTTGGCGGCCGTCGGCCGGTTTGTATCGCGTCGGCGGTTGCGACGACCGTGGTCGCAACGGCCTCGACCCGGACTTCGCAGGCGTCGTGTGGCGTCACGACGATTTTGGGATGATGCCAGAACGGGTGCGCCGGCGCCAGCGGTTCGGCCGCAAACACGTCGAGCGCGGCGCCGTCGAGTTGATCGCTCTCCAGCGCGGCCAGCAGGTCGGCATCGACCAGATGTTCGCCGCGACCGACCTGGATGAGGTAGCCGCCGCGGCGCATGCGGGCGAACAGTTTTGCGTTGAGAATGCCCTGGGTCTCCTGCGTCAGCGGCAGGAGGTTCACCAGCACCTCGGTTTCACCGAGCATGGCGGCGAGGCCGGCGGCGCCGTGGAATCCCCGGACGGTGGCGGGTGTCGCCTTCGCCGTCCGGCTCCACACCATGACCGGGAAACCGAGCTGCGCAAGGTCGGCGGCAACGCGCTGGCCGATTTCGCCGTAACCGAGGATGCCGATCGGCACGTCCTGCGCGGCACGCTGCGGGAGGCGCTTCCAAATTCTGTCACGCTGCTGGGCCAGATAAATTGCAAAACGCCGCTGATGCGAGATCACATGCCAGATGACAAAGCCTGACATCGTCTGCGCCTGCAGGGGATCGACGATGCGAACGACGTCGATATCCGGCCGCAGGCTCGGGCAGGCGACAATATTGTCGACGCCGGCACCGAGCGAACAGACCGCCTTCAGGTTCGGGTAACGCTCAAAGGCGTCGGCCGGCGGATGCCATGCGATCGCAAGGCTGATGTCCGCGTCGGACCCGTTGCCGCGATGATCGACGATTTCGATGCGGTCGGCGATGCGAGCGAATTCTGTTCCGAGGTAGTCTCTGATATCGAGGCTGCTGCTGACGAGCGCACAACGCATCGTTCACGCCGCCTTGGAGGACGAAATCTGGCCGGGCACAGCGGCAAGAAGTTCGCGCGTATAGGGGTGCTCGGGGGCGGAGAATAGCGCCGCGGCGGGTCGGAGTTCGACGATCGATCCGCGCTGCATCACCGCGATCCGGTCGCAGATCTGGGCTGCCACCCGCAAATCATGGGTGATGAACAGCATCGACAGCCCAAGGCGCGTCTTGAGGTCTTCGAGCAGGTTCAGAACCTGCGCCTGCACGGAGACGTCGAGCGCGGAGACGGCCTCATCCGCCACCAGGATCTCCGGATCGAGCGCCAGCGCCCGCGCGATCCCGATCCGCTGCCGCTGGCCGCCGGAGAATTCGTGCGGAAAGCGTTCCATCGCACTCGCATTGAGGCCCACCAGACCCAGCAATTCATGGGCGCGTTGTCGCGCCGCCGCAGGCTCCGCGCCGTGCGCGATCGGGCCATCGGTAATGATGTTGCCGACCTTGCGGCGCGGATTGAGCGACGCGAACGGGTCCTGAAACACCATCTGGATGCGCTTGCGCTGCTCGCGCAGCGCCTTGCCGTTGATGCGCGTCAGGTCGGTTTCGCCAAGGCGAACGGTGCCGCGATCCGGTTCGATCAGGCGCATGATCAGGCGCGCGATGGACGATTTGCCGGAACCGGATTCGCCGACCAGGCCAAGCGTCTCGCCCTGAAAAATGTCGAAACTGACTTCCTTGGCGGCCTGGACACTGCGCGTCGGCTGAAACCAGCCGCCGCCGCTGACATAGGTTTTTTCGATACCGATCACCTCGACCACCTTCGGCCGTTCGAGCCGGGAAACGCGCGCCGGCGGCTGCAGCTTCGGAACGGCCGCGAGCAGCGCGCGGGTATAGGGATGTTGCGGACGCTGCAGCACGTCGTCGGCTGCGCCCTGTTCGACCACCTTGCCGTGCTGGAGCACGACAACGCGATCGGCGATATCGGTGACGACGCCGAAATCATGGGTGATGAACATCACGGCCATGTTGCGGCTGCGTTGCAGGTCGCGGATCAGTTTCAGAATTTGCGCCTGCGTGGTGACGTCGAGTGCGGTCGTCGGCTCATCAGCGACCAGCACCGCCGGTTCGAGCGCCAGCGCCATCGCGATCATCGCGCGTTGCCGCTGGCCGCCCGAGAGCTGGTGCGGATAGGCGCGCACGCTGCGCTCAGGATCGGGCAGGCCGACCTCTCGCAGCAGGCTGAGCGCCTTTTGTCTTCGCTCCTTCGGCGTCAACAGGCCATGCGCCTCGAACATCTCGGCGATCTGGTCGCCGATCCGCATCAAAGGGTTGAGCGCCGTCATCGGCTCCTGGAAGACCATCGCAACGCGACGGCCACGCAAGCCCAGCCAGCCATCCGCGTCGAGGGTCAGCAGGTTTTGTCCGCCAAAGCTGATCTCGCCGGCCTCGGCGATCACGGTGTCGGGCAGGAGGCCCATCAGGGCATGCGCGCACATCGATTTTCCGGAGCCGGATTCGCCGACGACGCAAAGGATCTTGCCGGCGGTGAGCTCGAACGACACGCCATCCACGGCGTAAGCGCGGTCGCTGCCGGGCGGTAGCGCCAGCTTGAGGTCCTTGATGACTACGGCGGCTTCAGACATGCTCAGCGCCCGTCCTTGTTGAGACGCGGGTTGAGCGCATCGTTGAGGCCTTCGCCGATCAGGTTCAGCGCCAGCACCGAGATCAGGATGGCGACGCCGGGAAACACCGTGATCCACCAGGCCTGGCGAATGACGGTGCGGCCGGCGCCGACCATGTAACCCCATGACATCAGATTGGGATCGCCAAGGCCGAGAAACGACAGCGACGATTCGAGCAGGATCGCGGTGGCAACCATCAGCGACGCCAGCACGATGACGGGGGAGAGGGCGTTGGGCAGGATCTCGCGCCAGATGATCCAGCTGTTGGTCTGTCCGGTCACGATCGCGGCCTGGACATATTCGCGGGTGCGCAGCGACAGCACCTCGCCGCGGACGAGGCGCGCCACCGGTGGCCAGCTGACGATGGCAATCGCAATCACGATCGAGACGATCGACGGCTGCAGCACGGCGACCAGCACGATCGCGAGCGCAAAGCTCGGCACGGTCTGGAAGAATTCGGTGAAGCGCATCAGGGCGTCACCGATCCGGCCGCCGAAATAGCCGGCCGCAGCGCCCACGGGAATACCGACCGCTAGCGCCGCCAGCGTCGAGACGAGGCCGACCAGCAGCGAGACGCGGGCGCCGTAGATGATGCCCGCCATCACGTCGCGACCGAGCGCGTCGGTGCCGAGCGGCAGGCCGGCCAGCGTGAACGGCGGCAGGAACGGCCGCTGCACCATGCGCCAGGGCGAAGTGGGAAACACCAGGGGACCGAACACAGCAATTACGATTGCGACCGTCAGGATCACGAGGCCGATCAGGCCACCGGGATTGCGGAGCATCAATCTCCAGAACTGTCTCATGCGGCGAACTCGATGCGGGGATCGACCGAGCGGTAGATCAGGTCGGTGATCAGGTTGAAGGCCAGCACCATCGCCGAACAGACCACGAAGACGCCGAGCAGCAGATTATAGTCACGCTGCAGCAGCGCCTCGTACATCAGGCGGCCGATGCCGGGCCAGGCGAACACGGTTTCGGTCAGCACGGCGCCGCCGACCAGCGTGCCCGCCTGCAAGCCCGCCAGCGTCACCACGGGCAGCAGCGCGTTTCGCAGCACGTGGCGGCGCTGGATCACGGCATCGCGCAGCCCCTTGGCGCGCGCGGTCTTGACGAAGTCGAGCCGCTTGACCTCGAGCATCGAGGCGCGGGTCATGCGGGCGTAGGTGGCCATGAAGAACAGGCCGATCGTCGTCGCCGGCATGATCAGATGGGCGCCGACATCCAGCACGTGAGCGAGCCCGGTGTAACCAGCGCCCACCGTCTCGTAGCCAAAGCTGGGCAGCCAATCCATCGTCACCGAGAACAGCAGGATCGCCATCAGCGCGACCCAGAACAGCGGCGTGGCGTAGAAGATCAGCGCCAGCACCGTGATAAGGGTGTCGGTCCAGCTGCCGGCGCGGCGCGCCGCCAGCGTTCCGAACAGGACGCCGAACGCGAGTGAAATCGCAAACGCGGTGCCGGTCAGCAGCAGGGTGGCCGGAAGCCGGTCCATAATCAGTTTCGAGACCGGCATCTGCTGGCGGAAGGAGAAGCCGAGATCCAGGCTGACGATGCCCTTGACGTAGAGATAGAGTTGCACCGGAAGCGGCTTGTCGAGGCCGAATTTCTCGCGGAGCTGGGTCAGGAAAATCTGGTCGCTGGCACCGGCTTCGCCGGCCATCACCAGTGCCGGATCGCCCGGCGCCATCCGGATCAGGAAGAAGTTCAGGACGACGATGGCCAGCAGGACGATGACGGCCTTGCCTATGCGCTGGGCAATGAATGCGAGCATCGTGTGGATTTCCGCTTCGAAGCTTGGTGTTGAAGTGTCAGACCGCGGCGCAGCACCGGAGGCGCCGCGGTCCGATGTCAGGCGTTACTTTTCGATCCACGCATCGCGAAAACCGTCATTGACGCCGATCGCGGTCGTGACGAGGTTCTTGACGTTGCAGCGGCTGATGGTGGGGAACTGCAATTCGAGCAGCCATGCCACCGGCACGTCGTCGGTCAGGATTTTTTGCGCCTTGGCGTAGATCTCCTGGCGCTTGGCATCCGGGAAGGCGACCGCGCCGTCGGCGAACAGCTGATCGATCTCCGGATTGGAATAGCCTTCGACGTTGTTGAACGGATTGCCCTTGACGATCTGGCTGGTGACGTAGTTGCGGCTGACGCCCAGTGCTGGATCGCCATACTGATAGAGATAGGTGAAGGCGATATCGTAATCCCAGTCGGAGGTTTTCTGATTCCAGCCGGGAACATCGGTCGCGACCATTTCAATGTTGATGCCGACGTCCTGCAGATTTTGCTTCACGGCCTCGGCCCAGCGCTGCCAGGTTTCGCCATAGGGCAGCGGCAGCAGGCGAACCTTCTCGCCATTGTAGCCGGCCTCCTTCAGGAGCGCCTTCGCCTTCGCCGGGTTGAAATCATACTTCGTCACCGCATCGGTGTAGTACTTGATCGCAGAGCCGGACGGGCCGGTCGCCACCTTGCCGAGGCCGTTCCAGATCACGTCCTTTGCAAAATTGCGGTCGATCGCGAACATCACGGCTTGACGGAATTTCTTGTTGGCCGTCGGGCCGGAGCGGTTGTTGAGCCACAGCCATGAATGCGGACTGAAGAATTCCCAGCCCGCACCGGTGACGCAGACATTCTTGAGTTTGCTCAGGCGGGGAACGTCGAAATTCTCGACCGAACCGCCCGGCAGCACGTCGATCTTGCCGGTCTCGAACGCCACCGACCGCGCCGCGGCGTCGGGAATGACGTGCCAGTAGATCTCGTCGAGGTTGGGCTTGCCCTTGATATAATAATTCGGGTTCTTGACCAGCTTGATGAACGACCCCTTCTGCCATTCCTTGAACATGAAGGGGCCGGTGCCGATCGGCGTATTGTTGGCCGGGTTGGTCTTGAAATCGGTGCCTTCGTAGATGTGCTTTGGAATCATCGGCATCGAGCCGACCTCGAAGATGCCGATGAACGGCCCGAATGGTTGCTTCAGCGTGAATACGACGGTCTGGTCGTCGGGCGTCTCGATCTTGTCGACCTGGAGCAGGTTGTTGCGCCCGCGGGGATGGGTTTGCTTGAGGAATTCGATCGAGAACACCACGTCGGCCGAGGTGAACGGCTTGCCGTCGTGCCAGGTGACGCCCTTGCGGAGCTTGAAGGCGTAGACCTTGCCGTCTTCGCTGACGCTCCAGCTTTCGGCGAGACCCGGCAGCGGCTCCAGCTTCGGGCTGTAGCGCAGCAGGCCTTCGTAGATGTTGCCGGACACCATCTGGGTCGGGCCGTTCTGCACCAGGCCCAGCATCAGGCCGGGAGGTTCGGGCTGGATCACGGCATTGACGACGCCGCCGGCTTTCGGCTCTTGGGCAAAGGCTGTGCTGGTAAAGGCTGTGCTTGAAAGGGCGCCTGCCACCGCAAGACCCATTACAAATTGCTTCAGCATGACATCTCTCTCTTGATCGCCTGAGCGGCGTGCGTTGCGTTGAAGTTTGAGTGGGGGCTAGTTCATGAAGTCCGGATCTGACCGTTCCAGCATCCGCTTGAAGGCGACCCATTCGATGTCAGGAACACCGTTGAGTTCGATGCTGTCATAGAAGGTCTCGTATTGACCTGCGGTCTTGCGGGCGACGCTTGCCGAGAGCGGCACGATCTCGGCGCCAGCGCCCTGAACCGCGAGCTGCGCGCGGCACGAGCGCTCCAGATTGTGCATCAGCTTGAACGCCTCGGCGACGGAGCGCCCGCAGGTGAGCATGCCGTGATTGCGCAGAACCATCACGAACTTGTCGCCGAGGTCGGCGACCAGGCGCTCGCGCTCATCCAGATCGAGCGCGATGCCTTCATAGTCGTGATAGGCGAGGCGGTCGGTGAACTGCATCGACCATTGATTGAGCGGCAGCAGTCCCTGCTTCTGGCAGGACACCGCGACGCCGGCGACGGTGTGGGTATGCAGCACGCAGGCAGCATCCGTTCGCGCCGCATGCACGGCGCTGTGAATAGTGAATCCGGCCGGGTTGATGCCGAGGTTCATCGGGTCGTCGATGACGTTGCCGTCGATATCGACGGTGACCAGATTGGACGCGGTGACTTCTTCAAACCGCAGGCCGTACGGGTTGATCAGAAAGCGGTCATGGCTGCCCGGCAGCCGGGCCGAGATATGGGTGTAGATGCTGTCGTCGAGGCCGAGCCGGTGAATCAGCCGGTAGGCGGCGGCGAGATCGATCCGGGCTTGCCGGGTTCCGTCCTTGATGGCCGGAGGCGGTACGTGGGCTGTCATAATAGGAATGCACCTCTTGGAACTGTTCCAATGGTTGCATCGCAACACGGCTCATGACAAGACTAAACTGTCGACAATCGACGATTAAATAATGTACAAGTGGTAAACCGGCTCAAAACCTGACGAGAACGGGCCAAAACGGACCATTTTGATGCGCACACTGTCTCCGCCGGTCGGGCTGCCAGCCCTCGCCGACACCGATCTTGTCGGTCAGGTCGCCCGTCTTCTGACCCAGGCGGTGGTCGAAGGCCGGCTGGCGCCGGGTTCCAAAGTCGTGGAAGCGGGGATCGCGCGGGAGCTTGGCGTGAGCCGGGCCCCGGTGCGCGAGGCCGCGCGGCTCTTGGAACAGCAGGGACTGCTGGTGGCCAGTCCGCGCCGCGGCTTCTTCGTGCGCAAATTCGCCGCCGACGATATCGACGACATCTATGACTTGCGGCTGTGCGTCGAGCGGCACGCGGCCGTGCTCGCCGCGCGCAACCTCACGCCGGAGACGCGCGACATGCTGCGGCGGCAGATCGACGTGCTGCACGAGACCGCTGATATCGAGGATCCCGCAAGGCAGGTGGAGGAGGACTATCGCTTTCACCGCCTGATCTGCGAGATCGCGGCGAACCGGCGGCTGTTGCGGTTGTTCGACGATCTCGCATCGGAAATGCGCATGGTGATCGGCCTGATCGGCCGGCTGTACGACGATCCGCATGAAATCGCCCGGACACACGAACCCGTGTTAGCTGCCATCGAACAAGGCCATCCCGAACGGATCGTGGCGCATATCGACTATCACATCGGTCATGCGTGGCGCGAAGTCGGAAAACTCGTGCGGGAGATTCCCGCTTAGCCGGCGGCGCACGTTGGTGCGCCAGATTTCATTTACAGAAAACAGGAGTATTCGCGTGAAGGCCGTCTACACTGAACTGCACCGCAGCCACGATCCGCAATTCTTTCTGGTGCGCGGTATCATCCAGCGCACCACCGAACAGCCCGAACGCGCCGACCGGCTGCTCGCGGGATTGAAGGCCGGCAAGCACGAACTGGTTGCGCCCACCATGTTCGGGCAGGGCCCGCGTGCAAGGATTCACAGTCCGGAATATCTCGGCTTTCTCGCCGAAGCATGGGAGGCCTGGTCCGCGCTCGGCAATGCCGGTCCGGAAATGATCGCCAACATCCATCCGGTGCGCCACGCCGCGACCTACCCGACCCATATCGTCGGCCGGCTCGGCTGGCATACCGCCGATACTGCCGCTCCGATCGGTCCGGGTACCTTTGCTGCGGCTTGCGCGGCAACGGATGTGGCGACAACGGCGGCCCAGCTTGTCCTCGACGGCGAAGACGCGACCTATGCGCTCTGCCGTCCGCCCGGTCATCACGCCTACCGCGATATGGCGGGCGGCTTCTGCTTCTTCAACAACAGCGCGATCGCGGCTGCGCATCTGCGCCAGCGCCATGAACGTGTTGTCATACTCGATGTCGATGTCCACCACGGCAACGGTACGCAGGGCATCTTCTACGAACAACCCGACGTGTTTACGGTTTCGATCCATGCCGATCCCACGTCGTATTATCCGTTCGTCTGGGGTTATGCGCATGAGCGCGGCGCGGGTCCGGGTCTCGGCGCCAACCTCAATATTCCTTTGCCGATCGGCACCGGCGATGACGGCTACATGGGCGCGCTTGGCGTTGCAAAGAAAGCCATCGATGCCTTCGCGCCCGGCGCGCTGGTCGTTGCACTTGGCCTCGACGCATCGGAGCATGATCCGTTGGCAGGCCTCGCCGTGACCACGCCCGGCTTCCGGCGCATTGGCGCCGCTATCGCGCGGCTCGGGCTCCCGACCGTGTTCGTTCAGGAGGGCGGATACCTCTCCGACATTCTAGGCGCCAACCTGACATCCGTTCTCGCCGGCTTCGAAGAAGCCCGCTAGGCCGCGCGCCTTTCTGATATCGACGACTTCAGGAGACGGAATGAATCTTCCGTCTCCTTTTGTACTTTCGCCACCGCTTCCAGCTTCACGGGGCCATAGCCGCGAATGTCCATCGGTGCGGCCGCTATCCTGGCCAGGCGTTCGATGGTGTCAGGTGAAATCCACGGCGTGAGATCGGTCACGAGCCTTTCGTACCAGTCGATCAGGCCGCGCTCCATCTGGCGCTCGTGCGTATAGCCGAACACGTCCAACGCGGTGCCGCGCAGGAATTTGAGCCGCGCCAGCATCCGGAATGGTGCCTGTATCCATTGCCCGAATTGACGCTTGAGCGGCCGGCCGCGCGCGTCCTTTCCGGACGACAGGACCGGCGGCGCCAGATGATACTTGATCGCGAAGTCGCCCTCGAACTCCTGCCGCAGCTTTTCCTGAAACCCGGTTTCCATGTGCAGCCGCGCCACCTCGTACTCGTCCTTGTAGGCCATCAGCTTGAAGAGGGACCGCGCGACGGCGCTCGTTAGCGCCTGCGAGCCGGGTACGTGGCGTTCCTCGGCGGCGCGGACTTGACCGACGAATTTGAGGTAACGATCGGCATAGGCTGCATCCTGATAGGCGGTGAGGAAGTCGACACGGCGAGAGATGACTTGGTCCAGCGTCTCTTCCTTTTTGGTCTGCCCTAATAGCGACGTCACAAAATCACGATCCGCTGTGGCGAGCCGTCCGCCGGCAAAAGCCTGCTTGTTCTGTTCGATCGCAACGCCATTCAACTCGATCGCGCGCATCAGCGCTTCCGAACTCACCGGCACCAGGCCCTGCTGCCACGCCGCTCCGAGCATGATCACATTGGCAAAAACCGTGTCGCCGAACAGCGCATCGGCCAGCCGGTTTGCGTCGAGGCTGCTCATATTGTCCAACCCGACAACACGTTCGAGGTGCCGAAGTCTCGCCACCGCCTCCAGGCTGGCATCGCGATTGCGCACGATGTCGCCGGTCGGCATCTCGGCCGTGTTGACGACAGCGCGCATGCCCGGTCCATAGGCGCCGGACGCCTTCGGCGAGGAACTCACCACGATGTCGCATCCGATCAGCGCGTTGGCGGCGCCCTGGTCGATCCGGACCTGATGGATATCGTCGGGCCTGTTCGAGAGCCGGATGAAACTCAGCACCGGGCCGAATTTCTGCGCGAAGCCGGTGAAGTCGAGCACCGACGCACCCTTGCCCTCCAGATGCGCCGCCATCGTGATCAACGCGCCGACGGTGATGACGCCGGTGCCGCCGACGCCGGTCACCAGCAGGTTGAACGGTTTTTCGAGGGAAACGAAGTTTGGCTCGGGCAGCGCCGACGTGCGGGCCATCGCATCGATGCCGGCTCCCCGTTTCTTGCGGCGGGTCGCGCCTTCGACAGTGACAAAGCTCGGGCAAAAGCCGTTGACGCAGGAAAAGTCCTGGTTGCAGGTCGAGAGATTGATCTGGCGCTTGCGGCCGAACGGCGTCTCCTTTGGCTCGACGCTGAGACAGTTGGACTCGACCGAACAATCGCCGCAGCCCTCGCAGACGAGATCATTGATGACGGCGAACTTCTTCAGCTCGGGCGCCTGGCCGCGCTTGCGCTTGCGTCGCCGCTCGGTGGCGCATTCCTGTTCATAAATCAGGACGGATACGCCGTGGATCTGCCGCAGTTCGCGCTGTACGGCATCCAGCTGCGCGCGGGGATGGATCGTTACGCCTTTGGGGAAATCGCTTTCGTGCAGTTGATCGGGCGCGTCGGACACGATCGCAATCCGCGTCACCCCGTTGGCGCGAACTTCGTGGGCGATGGCGGTGACGCTGATCGGCCCGTCGACGGGCTGGCCGCCCGTCATCGCGACCGCATCGTTGAACAGGATCTTGTAGGTGATGTTGGCCTTGGCGGCCACGGCCTGGCGGATCGCCATCGATCCCGAGTGATAGTAGGTGCCTTCGCCGAGATTCTGGAACACGTGCTTGCCGCCGGTGAAACGCGAGGAGGCGATCCAGTTGACGCCTTCGCCGCCCATCTGGATCAGCGAACTCGTATCGCGATCCATCCAGCTCGCCATGAAATGACAGCCGATGCCGGCCAGTGCCTGCGACCCCGCAGGCACCTTCGTTGACGTGTTGTGCGGACAGCCCGAGCAAAAATAGGGTGTGCGCGTTGCGCCTGATATGTTGATGATCTCCGCACTTGGGCGGAGCAGTTTTTCGGCGCGCGATGTGAGGTCGAGGCCGGGGAATATCAAGTCAAGCCGCTTGGCGACGATCGGCGCCAGCAGCCGCGGCGACAACTCGCCGACCCAGGGCACCAGCGGATCATTGTTTTCATCGCTCTTGCCGGCCATGTGTTCGGGCTTGTGGCCGGGATAGTCGTAGAAATATTCCTTGAACTGGCTTTCGATGATGCCGCGTTTTTCCTCGATCACGAGGATCTCGCGTTTCTCCCGGACGAATTCCAGTGCGTCGTGATGTGCCAGCGGCCACACCATCCCGACCTTGTAGATATCGATGCCAATCCGCCGGCATTCGGATTCGGTTAAGCCCAGGAGTTGCAAGGCCTCCATCAGGTCGAGATGAGCCTTGCCTGTCGTGACGATGCCGTAGGTGGCGTCGGGGATGTCGTAAATCCGGCGATCGATCGGGTTGGCGGCGGCAAAGGCGAGCACTGCGTTCTTCTTGGCTTCCAGCCGCTGCTCGATCTGCGGCCCGGGAAGGTCCGGCCAGCGGTAGTGCAGGCCGCCCGCGGGCGGTTCGAATGCCGGCGGATTGAACAGGCGGCGCGGCGGCAGTTCGACCGAGGCGCAGGACTCGACCGTTTCCGAGATCGCCTTGAAGCCGACCCACATGCCGGAAAAGCGGCTCAGCGCGTAACCATACTCGCCGAAGGAAAGATATTCGGCCACGCTTGACGGGCTAAGCGTCGGCATGAACCACGCCATGAAGGCGACGTCCGACTGATGCGGCATCGATGACGACACGCAGCCATGATCGTCGCCGGCAACGACCAGCACGCCGCCATGCGGCGAGGAGCCGTAGGCGTTGCCGTGCTTCAAGGCATCGCCGGATCGATCGACGCCGGGGCCCTTGCCGTACCAGAGGCCGAACACCCCATCGACTTCGCGCGCCGGGTTGGTTTCGACCTGCTGCGATCCCAGCACGGCGGTGGCGGCGAGGTCTTCGTTGACGGCGGGGAGGAATTCGATGCGCCGTTCGCTCAGCAGTTTTTCGGCGCGCCAGAGTTCCAGATCGACGCCGCCCAGCGGCGAACCGCGATAACCGGAGACGAAACCGGCCGAGTTGATGCCGTCGGCAGAATCGCGGTCGCGCTGGTCGAGCAGGATGCGCACCAGCGCCTGCGTGCCCGTCAGCAGCACACGTCCGCTCCGGCGCGTGTATCGGTCCATCAACGCGTAATCGTCGAGGTCTCTGCCTGTCGTCAGGGTCTGGGTCATGTCGGCCTCCCGCCGTATCAGGTCGGTGAAAGTGTCGACCCGATCGGGTGGAAGAGCTGTTCTAATTGTTCGATATTTCCGTCTGTTATGGTAGAAACTACCAGCAGTAACGTATCGTCCGGTATGATCTGCCAAGGCAGTCCAGGAAAGGCTCATCATGATTGAAGGACAGGATCGACGATTGCTGACCCATCTCCAGAAAGATGGCCGCCGCAGCAACCAGGATCTGGCTGACGACGTCGGCATGTCGTCTTCGGCGTGCTGGCGCCGGGTGCGGGCGCTCGAAGAGTCCGGCGTCATTACCGGCTATGCGGCGCTGGTCGATCGGGAACGGGCCGGCTTCCTGACCTCAGCCATTCTGCATGTGTCGCTCGATCGCCACGACACGACCTTCGTTACCCAGTTCGTCGCGCGCGTGAAACGGCGCCCCGAGGTGCTCGAGTGTTTTGCGACGACGGGGGATGCCGATTATCACCTGCGCGTCGTCGTCGCCGACATGGCCGCCTACAACCGGTTTCTCGACGAGTTCATGTTCAAGATTCCGGGCATCCGTCATGTCCGGACCAACGTCATCCTCAAGGAGATCAAGTGCGACGTCGCGCTGCCATTCTGAGAGGGGGCCGGGAACCATCGCTGCCGCAGAACGTTTGTCTTTCGAATTTCGAAAGCCTGTTTTTTCACGGGAGAGCAAAATGATTCGTGCTGCCGCAGCAATTCTCGTGGGATCGTTGGTCATTGGACCTGCGGCCGCGCAATCGACGACGCCCTCGAGCGAAAAGCCGGAGACCAGTTGCACGACAACGGGCTCCGCGACCTCGGGACACGGCGATGAAAAGACGTCGAATTCGATGGCCGTGGAAAAGAGCGCGATCCTGCCCGACGCCGGCGGCGCCGATTCGGCCGCGCCCACCGTGCAGAGCGGCGGCAAGCCCATGGTGGTCCGGAAGGACTGCCCGCCGGATTCCAAGCCGAAGGGATGAGCGCATCGACGCGCCTTGCGAATGCTCGTTCTGCCTTCGCTAAAGAGCCGGCGCGAGGATGATGCCGGCCTGCCTGTTGTGAGAAGTACGTTCGATCAATCGCACTGCTCGTAGCCGGACGATTTGCATTTCTGCGCCTTCTCGCGCGCTTCCGTGACCTGTTGCGGGGTCAGCTCCTTGGTGAGCAAAGCGAGATCCTTCTTGGCCTCGGCATTGCCCTGCGCAGCCGCCACTTCATACCACATATAGGCACGAACGGTGTCGGGCGATTCCTCGCCGCTGGCCCTGTAGTAGAGGCTGCCGAGCAACGTCTGGGCTTGGGGGTTGCCTTGCTTGGCGGCGAGCCGGCTCCACTTCCGCGCTTCCTTTTCGCTCTTGGGAACGCCGAGGCCCATCCTGTGCATCACCGCGACCTTGTATTGCGCGATGGCGTTGCCTTTTTCCGCGAGCGGCCGGAACAGCTTGATCGCCGCCGCATACTGCTTTTTCGCAAACGCGGCCGTGGCTTCCTTCAAGCTGTCGGCATGGGCTGCGGGTGCGTGGGCCGTCACAGCGAACATGAGGATCGCGGTCATTAATCCCAGATGTCTCAATATGCGCACGATTTGCTCCCCTAAATGCTTTGAAGAAAAAATTATGACTCTCTCGTATCTCGAAAATCCGGGCGGCACAATCGCGTGGCGATCCCGCAGCTTCGCTGCGATGCAATGAACTCGTTCACTCAATGATAATGCGAGGTGGCGGCCGGCTTGCCGCGCCGGAGGTGATCGTCGTCCAGACATCGCGGGCGATCGCGATGTAGTGGCGCGCATGAACGCCATCAGGTTCGGTCGCGACCACCGGGCGGCCATCGTCTGAGGTCTCGCGAATCTTGATATCGAGCGGTATCTCGCCGAGATACGGAATCCCGCGCCGTTCGGCCTCCTGCCGTGCGCCGCCATGGCCGAAGATCGGCGTGAGCTTCTGGCAGGCCGGGCAGCAGAACGCCGACATGTTTTCGATCAGACCCAGGATCGGGATGTTCACCTTCTCGAACATCGCGATGCCGCGCCGCGCGTCGATCAGCGCGATGTCCTGCGGCGTGGAGACAATCACCGCTCCGGCCAGCGGCGCCTGTTGCGCCATCGTGAGCTGCGCGTCGCCGGTGCCCGGCGGCAAATCGATGACCAGAATATCGAGATCGCCCCACGCCACCTCGCGCAGCAATTGCGTGATCGCCGAGATCACCATCGCCCCGCGCCAGATCATCGCGAGGTCTTCCTCGACCAGAAAGCCGATCGACATCACCTTGACGCCAAACCGCTCCAGCGGCTCCAGCATGCGCGGGCCGACCTGGCGCGGCTTGCCGCGCAGCCCGAACAGTTTTGGCTGCGATGGGCCATAAATATCGGCATCGAGGATACCGACTTTCAGCCCGATGGCAGCAAAACCGAGCGCGAGATTGCACGCGGTGGTGGATTTGCCGACGCCGCCCTTGCCGGACGCGACGGCGATAACGTGCTTGACGCCGGGAATGCCTGACGCGCGCGACGTCGCGCCGGCTGCAGGGGCAGGCTGGGTGGCGGACACGGCGGGCTCCTTACGATCCAACGGGATCGCCCTTCTTGCCATCGCGCGCGCGCAAATAATCTTCCGTCGACATCACCGGCGGCCGCTGCGGCGCCCCGTGCGGGTCAAAACCCTCATTGACCACGGCTTCGACGCGACAATCCGCGCACATCTTGATGACATCGATCCGTTTGGCGTTGGCGCCCTGGAACATCCAGTGCTTCTCGCCGAGTTTTGCCAGTACGCGTTCTATCGAACTTTTGGTCCCGAACGGCTTGCCGCAGGCGATGCAGTTGAACGGTTCTTCCTCCTTCAGAACGCGCAGCGGCGCATTCCATGCCGCAAAATCCAGCCGCGGCTCGAGCGTGATGACTTTTTCCGGGCAGGTCGCTTCGCAGAGCCCGCACTGCACGCACAGGCTTTCGGTGAAGCGCAGCATGGCACGATCGGGATTGTCCGATAGCGCGCCGGTCGGGCAGGCGGTGACGCAGGCGTGACAGAGCGTGCAGCCTTCGACATTGAGATTGACGCCGCCGAACGGCGCGCCCGGCGCAAGCGGGACGCTATCCACCGGCGCGGGTGCCGCGAGGTGAAGTTCGCGAAACGTCGTTTCGAGCACGCTGCGTTTGGCGCCGCGCGGCACGAAACCGGCCGGCTTTGGCGTCGCGACGCCGCCTGGCGCCGCATCGAGCATTGCGCGCAGCTGGTCCGGATCGTCGGTCTCGAGGATGCGCACCAGGCCTGCACCGAAGCCGAGCGCGGCAACCACGGTGTCGGATGTCCCGGCGGTCCGGCGCAGTCCGGCAATATCGTGCTTGGGTTTGCCGCGAGTCAGGATCGCGACACCACTGCCGCCATAGGCGAACACCGCCGCGATACTCTCCGGTCCGAGCTGCGTCACTTCATTGACGCGCAGCGGCAGCACATGGGCCGGCAGTCCGGCGCCGAACCTTGCCAACGCGTCGATCAGTGCGTCGCCATGCTCGCCGTCGTGGAACAGCACCATCGCGTTGCTGCCGCCTGCCTTGCGATAGGTCTGCAACAGCGTGCGCAATCGCCGCATCAGGGCGTCCGCACTGGGCAGTGCATATGAAGCCGCTCCGGTCGGGCATACCGAAGCGCAGGCGCCGCAGCCGGCGCAGACATTGGCGTCGATCGCGACGGCCTTTCCGTTCGGCGTGATCGCCCCGGTCGGACAGAGATCGAGGCAGCGCGTGCATCCGGTGATGCCGGAGCGCGAATGGGCGCACAGCGCTTCCTCGAATTGAATGAAGCGCGGCTTGTCGAAGGTGCCGACCAGATTGCCCGCATCCGCGATCGCGCGCTCGACGGCGGCACGGTCGCGCGGATCGGCGCGCAGATATCCCGGACGCAGTTCGTGCGCGGGAAACAGCGGCGTACCGCCGCTGAGATCGAGGATCAAATCGCAGGTCGATGTTGCGCCGTTGCGTGCGGGGCCGAACACCAGTTTGGCGCGCGAAGACGGCAGCGGCAGCGCATAGTCGTCGATCCCGAGCTCAAACGCGCCGAGATGACCGCGCGCGTTGCGGATGGTGCCCTTGAGCACCGGAAACTCATTGCTCCGGCGCGGCATGACGTCGCCGGGCTTGCTGAGCAGCACGGTGATGTCGAGACGATCGGCGAGGCGCTGCGCGGCGTCGATGGCGAGTTCGTCGCTTCCATAGATCAGCGCGACGCCGCTGCTCTCCATCGTCACCAGCGAAATCGGCGGCATGTCTTCCTGCGCGGCCGCGATCAGCGCCGCGGCTTTCGGACCGGCCGCCGCCGCATCATTCGACCAGCCGCCGGCTTCGCGGATGTTGGCAAAGGTGAGCTGGGCTTGCGGGAAATCCTCGGCGACTTCGCGGAACAGCGGCGCTTCCTGCGTGCAGGCCACCGTGATCGGCGCGCCGTCGGCAAGCGCTTGCTTGAAGCGGTCGAGTTCGAGGCCGCAGAGCTGGTTGGCTTGCGTGATCTTCCCGGCGCAGCCACGGTTGATCGCGGGCACGTCGAGCGGCATGGTCTTCTCGCAACTGCAAATCAGAAGATGAGACGCCGTAGCCATCGTTAACTTCCTGAACCGGCGCGCATATCGCACGGTTCGTTTTCTGGTTCCGCTCGCGTTGCGAGCCAGAGGGGGATAGCATACACCGGCGGATTGCAAAGCAATTTAGCAAAGCAACGCAGGATGAGCCTTTCGATGATGTCGCGGCGCGGGGAAGTGGATCAGGCACCCGATCTGCCCCCCGGTTATACTTTGGTCGCGTTACGCGAACTCGGCGACGCGTTTGCCCATGGATGCGACATCGCGGCCGAAGCGGGTGCCGGAACGCTGGTCTGGGTGCGGCGCTACGACCTGGTCGAATTCGCCGTGGTGCTCGAACCCGACGAACCCTTGAACTCGGCGCGCCGGGCGCTGTTCGCCGGCATGAACGCGCTGGCGGACGCGATTGCCGCCCATTGTCCGCCCGAGCGGGATGTCAGTTTCGACTGGCCTGATGCAATCAGGTTCGACGCGGGATTGCTGGGCGGCGCGCGGCTCGGCTGGCCCGCCGATTGCGCGGAGACCGACGTGCCAAGCTGGCTGGTATTCGCTGTGATCCTGCGCGCCGCCGACATGGTGCATCTCGACGAGGTGCAGGCCGCGTCCGGCGTTTCGATGCTGGGCGCAGGCTTTGAGATGGTCGATACCGACGCGATCATCGGCAGCTTCGCCCGCCATCTGATGACCGCGTTCGATCGCTGGAACGAGCGCGGTTTTGAGGCGATCGCCAGGGATTATCTGGAACGGCTTCCGAGGCGCAAGGCCGGCGAGATCAGGGCCATCGACGTCAACGGCGATCTGCTGGTCAAGCTGCCGGCCGGCAGCGGGCCCCCCGATCGATCCAGCCTCGTGGATGCGCTGGCGAAAGCGGACTGGTATGATCCGCAATCGCGCGGTCCGAAGTTCGGATGAGGCTGACATGCTGAAGCTGCCGCGAACCATCAGGCTCGACCCATCGGATACGTTCGTATTCGAGCGTGCCGCGGAACCCGGGGAATGGGCGGTTTCCGGCGCGTTCGTGTTCTGGAACCAGGATTCGGCTGATCTGGCGCAGAAGCAGCGCGTGGCGCTGCGGTCCGGATTTCTCGGGGTCGAAAGTCTGGGCTGGTCGACGCTTGCGATCGTGACCGAGGCGACGGAAGCGGAGCGGCAAGCCGCGGTCGATCGGCTTGCGGCGCAATTGCTGGAAAAATTCGGCGCGCCGGATCTTAAGGCCGCGCGCGGCGCCGCCGAGGAAGAGGTCGCGTTTGCGGCCTCGCTGTGCGATCACCCGGCGCAGACCTTGCT
Organism: Bradyrhizobium sp. AUGA SZCCT0222; assembly: GCF_018130205.1. NCBI lineage: Bacteria > Pseudomonadati > Pseudomonadota > Alphaproteobacteria > Hyphomicrobiales > Nitrobacteraceae > Bradyrhizobium > Bradyrhizobium sp. AUGA SZCCT0222. The sequence continues at coordinate 155,448 of NZ_JAFCLX010000010.1, read as the reverse complement.
CGCCGTGCAACGCAGCATCGAGGATGGTGAAATCCGCGAGCGCTTTCGCACCCTCAAGCCGCGCGAAGCCGCAGGCGATGCCGACCGGTTGCACGCGCATGCCAGCGCCTTTACCTTTCATGAGATCGAAGGCGACGATGAACCTGACGAGGAGGTCGATCTGCTGGGTTTGATGGGAACTGAACAGAAAACCGGAAATCGCAAATGAGAGAATTCTGGGTAGCGTCCGGCCATCATCTGACGCGGCGCGCCGATCACGGCGGGTTGATCGCGACGCCCGAACTGATCATGGCCTATCTGGCGCGGCCCGAACTGATGCCGCCGGAAGACGCCTGCGAGGCCGAGCGGAACCTGCACGCGGGCCTGTTGGCCGATCCGCTCCGTTCGGTTTCGAAAGCCGATATCGCCGCGCTCGCCGATCCCGATGCGCGCGAGAACTGGACTTTTATGATGAATTTTCGCGACCGGCTGGTCGCGGCTCCCTCACTCGAGGCGGTCTATGTCAACCTGGCCCGCAATGGCGCCGGCGACCTGCCGCCGATCTTCGTCTCGCAGCTCTGCCATCTGATCCTGCGCAACGCGCTCGAGGGCTGCGACGATCCCTACATGCTGCGCGCGGCCGAACTGTTCTATCGCAGCCAGCAGGCGGCGTTTCATGAGGGCACGCTGTTGCTTGCGGACGCCGAAATCGTAGAGGCGCAGCAACAGGCCGAACATGACCTGCATGCGTCGCCGCTCACGGCGATGCTGGCGCCGCCAAAGGCGTTCGGCGAGATGGATGTGATGGACGACGAGAACGCCTGGACCTATTGGTCGCGTTCGGATGCGCATGCGATGGTCATGAACATCGGCGGCAATCCGAAGGCGCGCGCCGGGCTTTGCCGGGTGATCGAACGATGGATCGCCCATCTGCTCGATGTAACCGTCAGCGTCGAGACGGTTCCCAGTATCGAAGACCGCGACTGGCGCTGGTTTGTCGGTCTCGACAGCGAGGGCACCAGGATCGGCAATGCGCTGTGGAACGGCACGTCGGTGGACGCCAACGCCGCCGAGCGCATCGTCGCGCTGATGCGCCTGACCATCGCGGATACGCGGCTGGTGGATGAACGCGTCGGCAGCAAACCGGTTTACCTCATCCTGGCGATGGGCGCGGACAAGGTCGTGCGCCTGAAGCCGCAAAATCTGGTCGCCGGGCTGCCGCTCGCGCCAAAGGCGAATGTGGCATGATTGGCCGGTGCACGGAGGCTCGCGCATGGCGATGACCGAGGCATCCCGCGAAGTGGGTGTGGTGGTGCGGCGCCGCGCCGTCGATAATCCATGGATCGATCATGTCTGGTCGCCGGCGATGGTGCTCGACGAGGTGCCGGCAACCGCGCCATGGACCGTGCTGTCCACTGAGGCGGATGCGACGATGTATTACGCGGGCGCCGCCAGCATCGACCTGTTCAGTTCCGACACCGCCAATTACCGCGACAATCTCGCCGACGGCGAACCGCGCATCTGGGTCGCGCTGCGGCGACAGGCCGGCGGATCCGAACTTGAGTTGACAAAAATCACGGCTGATCCGACCGAAGGGGAGGCGATCTTCGAAAGCGGTTGTGACGTCATCGGCACGGTTCCGATGTCTCCGGAGATCGCGGCCTGGATCGCCGCCTTTGTCGATGAGTTTCATGTCGAGCGGGTGTTCCACAAACGCAAGCGCGATCGTGCCGGCGGCGAGCGCCAGCCTGGCCCAAAGGATCGCGGCCCGGACGAAGGGACAGGGCGCGCATGAGTGGTCCGGACCAGGACGACGACAAGGGCTTTTTGGCGCGATGGTCGCAGCGCAAGCAGGAGGCCAAGCAGCCCGAGCGCGAAGCGCCCGTTGCCGACGCCGAAATCGCTGCTGCTCCGGCGACTGAGGCCGAGGCTGAGGCTGAAAAGGAGGCTGCGCCGGAGTTCGATCTCTCCAGCCTGCCATCGCTCGAAGAATTGACGTCGGAGACTGATATCACCGGCTTTCTGCGCAAGGGCGTTCCCGAACACCTGCGCAATGCGGCTTTGAGAAAATCCTGGGCGCTGGATCCCGCGATCCGCAACTACGTCAATCCCGCGCTGGAATACGCCTATGACTGGAACACGCCGGGCGGCGTGCCGGGCAACAGCGAACTCGGCGCGGGCATCGATATCGCACGGATGGTCACCCAGATCATGGGCTCCGGCGAAGCGCCTGCCGAGCCGCCGGTTGCCGCCGAGGTCCCGGCGGAGATCGTGAATGCCCCTGAATCTTCCGGCCAGCCGAAGCCGGATCTGCCGGAACAACCGCTGAGATTGAGCGGTCAGCCGGCGCCGACAGAGCCGAATCCTGCGAGCGACGATGCAGGAGCCCGCCTCGAACCAGCTCAGGAATCGGTCTCCATGGCTTCCGATTCTGTTGCACCGCAACAGCCGGTGCGACGCCATGGCTCGGCAAAACCTGTTGTTTAGACAAAAGTTTTCGAGACATAGGCAAAGCCTATGATACAAATTTAGGACTGGAATAATTCCAGTTCTAATTTGTATGCCCGATTAAGAGGCATCGGACACAGGATACGGGACACTGGGCGCGAGGCTGGGGAGAAGTCGGGTTCACCATGCGTGACGCCGGACTGGAACAGGCAATCAGGGCAGCGGGTGGCGTCGCGTCGTTAGCGCGAGCGATCGGCATTGCGCAGCCTTCGGTTTCATCGTGGTCGCGGATTCCCGCCGAGCGGGTTCTCGCGGTCGAGGCCTTGACGCGTGTCGAGCGTTCCGTGCTTCGCCCCGATCTCTACGGATCATCCGAGGCTCAGGTGTCATCCCAGGTGTCGTCCAACGTGTCAGCAAAACCGGAAATCGACGAGATCGATCAGCTGCGCGCCGCGGAATACGGCTTGCTGTCGCTGCTGCTCGGCAAGGCGCCGGACGCGGGCACGCTGGCGCGCGTCGCGCAATTGAAGGGCGACGCCTCCGATCTCGGCATGGCGCATGTCGAGCTCGCCGTGGCTGCGTCAGCTGTGGACGACCGCACCGCCAGCAAGGAATTCTTCGACCTGTTCATCGGGCTCGGGCGCGGCGAGCTGCTGCCCTATGCCTCCTATTACCTGACCGGCTTCCTGCACGAGCGCCCGCTGGCGCGTGTGCGCGAAGATCTGGACCTGCTCGGCATCGAGCGTGCGGGCCCCTCGCGCGAGCCGGAAGATCACATCGCGATTCTTCTCGAGGTGATGGCAGGCCTGGCGCGCGGCGACTTCGAGGCGGAGTTCGCCGAACAGGCGCGCTTCTTCGACCGGCATCTCAAGCCGTGGGCGGCGCGGATGTTCGCTGATCTGGAGATGTCCGGGACCGCCAAATTCTACCGTGCCGTCGGCCGCGTCGGCCGCGTGTTTATGGAACTGGAAGCCGAGGCCTTCACGCTGTCCGAGTGACGCGCAAAGGCAACTGAACGTTTGAAGTGGAGGAGACCGCGATGAGCAAACCATCCGACAAGGCGCCGGCCGACAAGCCGCTCGATGCCAAGGGGCTCGATCGCCGCCGTTTGTTCATGATGGGCGGATCGGCAGTCGCTGCAGCAGCCGTGGTGCCGCTGGCGGGCGGCGAGGCGGTCGCGGACGAGGCGCAGGGCGAGCGCGTCAAGGCCCGCTACAAGGAAACCGATCACGTCAAGAATTTCTACCGCGTCAACCGCTATTGATGGGAACACGCACATGTTGATGAAGCGAAAAGACGGATCCGCAGGCAAGGCGCGTTTGCAAGGTGTCGCCGCCGGCCTGGCTTCGGGGGTTCTCGACCGCCGCACGTTCCTGCGGCGATCCGGTCTGGCTGCAGGCGCCGGCGCCGCCCTCGGCTTGATGCCGCTCGGCTCGGTGCGCAAGGCGGAGGCCGGTCCGAAAATCCTGGGCGCGCCGACGGAAATCAAAAAGAACATCTGCACGCATTGTTCGGTCGGCTGCACCGTGATCGCTGAAGTGCAAAACGGCGTCTGGGTCGGCCAGGAGCCGGCCTGGGACAGCCCGATCAACCGCGGTTCGCATTGCGCCAAGGGTGCGTCAGTGCGTGAACTCGTGCACGGCGATCGCCGCTTGAAATACCCGATGAAGCTCGTCAACGGCGAGTGGCAGAAAATATCGTGGGACGTCGCCATCAACGAGATCGGCGACAAGATGCTGGAAATCCGCGCCAAGTCCGGCGCCGACTCCGTCTATCTGCTCGGCTCCGCGAAGTTCTCCAATGAAGGCGGTTATCTGTTCCGCAAGTTCGGCGCGTTCTGGGGCACCAACTCCGTCGATCACCAGGCCCGTATCTGTCATTCCACCACCGTCGCCGGCGTCGCCAATACCTGGGGCTACGGCGCGATGACCAATTCCTACAATGACATCAGAAACTCGAAGACCATCGTCTTCATGGGATCGAACGCCGCCGAGGCGCATCCGGTGTCGCTGCAGCACATCCTGACCGGCAAGGAAATCAACCGCGCCAACGTGTTCGTGCTCGACCCGCGCTTTACCCGCACCGCGGCCCACGCCACCGAATATGTCCGCTTCCGCAGTGGCACCGACATCGCGGTGATCTGGGGCATGCTGCACCACATCTTCAATAATGGCTGGGAAGACAAGGAATACATCAAGCAGCGCGTCTACGGCATGGACCAGATCCGCGCCGAAGTCGCGAAGTGGACGCCGGAAGAAGTCGAACGCGTCACCGGCATTCCCGGCGAACAGGTCAAGAAAGTCGCCGAGACCTTTGCCAAGCAAAAGCCATCGACCTTCATCTGGTGCATGGGCGGCACCCAGCACACCGTCGGCACCGCCAACGTCCGGGCCTACTGCGTGCTGCTGCTGGCGACCGGTAACGTCGGCACCTTTGGCGGCGGCGCCAACATCTTCCGCGGCCATTGCAACGTGCAGGGCGCCACCGATATCGGTCTCGATATCACGACGCTGCCGCTCTATTACGGCCTGGTCGAAGGCGCCTGGAAGCACTGGGCGCGGGTCTGGGAAGTCGAATACGATTATCTGCAGTCGCGCTTCGACGAAGTGCCGGCGAAAGCGGGCCGTCCGGCCCGTACCCGCAAGCAGAACATGGAACTGCCGGGCATCCCGTCGACCCGCTGGTTCGACGCCACGCTTTCCAACCCTGATGACGTCGATCAGCGCGACAGCCTGAAGGCCATGATCATCATGGGACATGGCGGCAATACCGTGCCGCGCATGACCGAAATGGTGAAGGGCATCGAGAAACTCGAATTGCTCGTGGTCGCCGACCCGCATCCGACCACGTTCGCTGCGATCTCCGAGCGCAAGAACGGCACTTATCTGTTGCCGGCCTGCACCCAGTTCGAAACCTCGGGCTCGCGCACCGCCTCCAACCGCTCGCTGCAGTGGGGCGAGCAGGTCGTCAAGCCGATCTTCGAATCCAAGGACGATTACGAGATCATCTACCTGCTTTCCAAGAAGCTCGGCTTCGCCGATCCGATGTTCAAGAACCTCAAGGTGGAAAACAACCGGCCGTCGCCGGAAGAGCTGCTGCGGGAAATCAACCGCGGCGGATTCTCGACCGGCTATTCCGGCCAGTCGCCGGAGCGGCTGAAGGCGCACATGAAGAACCAGGGCAAGTTCGACCTGGTGACCCTCCGCGCCAAGGCCGACGAGCCCGAGATCGGCGGCGACTATTACGGCCTGCCGTGGCCGTGTTGGGGCACGCCGCAGATCAAGCACCCGGGAACGCATACGCTCTACAACACCAACCTCCACGCCAAGGACGGCGGCGGCACGTTCCGTGCGCGGTTCGGCGTCGTCTATGAAGAGAAACAGCCGGACGGTTCGGTGAAGAACGTCAACATGCTGTCGGAAGGCTCTTACAGCAAAGGTTCGGAACTCACCGACGGCTATCCGGAATTCACCTACGGCGTGCTGAAGAAGCTCGGCTGGGACAAGGATCTCACGGAAGCTGAACTGGCGACGATCAACAAGATCGGCGGCAACAACCCGGACGGCGTCGGCTGGGCGGTCGACCTTTCGGGTGGCATCATTCGCGTCACGCTCGAGCATGGCGTGATGGCCTATGGCAACGGCAAGGCCCGCGCGGTGGCGTGGAATCTGCCCGACCCCGTGCCTGTTCATCGCGAACCGATCTACACGGCGCGCCCGGACCTCGTCGCCAAATATCCGACGCGTCCGGACGGCCGCCAGTTCCGCATGGCGAATCTCGGCTTCTCGATTCAAAAGGCGGCGGTGGACAAGGGGCTTGCCAAGCAATTCCCGATCATCCTCACCTCGGGTCGTCTGGTCGAATATGAAGGCGGCGGCGAGGAAACCCGCTCGAACCGCTGGCTGGCCGAATTGCAGCAGGACATGTTCGTCGAGGTCAACACCGCGGACGCAAGCGAGCGCGGCATCAAGGACGGCGGATGGGTCTGGGTCTATGGCCCGGAAAACAGCTCGAAGGCGCGCGTCAAGGCGCTCGTCACCGACCGCGTCGGCAAGGGCGTCGCGTTCATGCCGTTCCACTTCTCCGGCTGGTTCCAGGGCGTCGACCAGCGCAGCAAATATCCAAAGGGCAGCGATCCGATCGTGCTCGGCGAAAGCGTGAACTCGATCACGAGCTACGGCTACGATCCGGTCACCGGCATGCACGAGGGCAAGGTGACCCTGTGCCAGATTCAATCGGCGTGAGGGGAGAATAGATCATGGCTCGCGTCAAATTTCTCTGTGATGCCGACCGTTGCATTGAATGCAACGCCTGCGTGACGGCCTGCAAGAACGAACATGAAGTGCCGTGGGGCATCAATCGTCGCCGCGTCGTCACCATCAATGACGGCAAGCCCGGCGAACGCTCGGTGTCGATGGCCTGCATGCATTGCACCGATGCACCATGCGCCGCGGTCTGTCCGGTGTCGTGCTTCTACACCACCGCCGACGGCGTGGTGCTCCACTCCAAGGACCTGTGCATCGGCTGCGGCTATTGCTTCTACGCGTGCCCGTTCGGCGCGCCGCAATATCCGAAAGTCGGCAATTTCGGTTCGCGCGGCAAGATGGACAAGTGCACCTATTGCGCGGGCGGGCCGGAAGCGGACTCCACCCCGGCCGAATACGCCAAATACGGCGCCAATCGTCTGGCCGAAGGCAAGCTGCCGATTTGCGCCGAGATGTGCTCGACCAAGTCGCTGCTCGCCGGCGACGGCGCCATCATCGCCGAAATCTACAAGGAGCGCGTGATGAAGCGCGGTTACGGTTCGGGCATGTGGGGCTGGAAAACGGCTTACGCGGATTCACCGACCGGCTGATGCCTTGGCCGTCGCGCGGCGCGCGGCGGCAAACATGTCACGAGAAACGGGAAGGTCACGGGCCTATGCCAAGCTCTCTTTCACACCTCCGGGCGCTATGCGCCGCCATCGCGCTGCTGTTTGTGTTCGCGCATCCCGCCTCAGCGCAGCTGACGTTCAAGCCGACCGCTGAAGCCGTTCAGGAAGACCAACTCCTGAAAGCGCTGAAGGAGGGTGACAAGATCACCGGGCGGATATCGATCCCGGATACCATGGCCTCCAGCCTGATCCAGCCCGCGGGCCGCGACTGGCGCGATTTCCAGCGCAGCAAGCTGCCGATCATCGGCGGCGTCGCCATTCTTGGAATGCTCGTGCTGCTGGCGATCTTCCTGGCGGTGCGCGGCCGGATTCGCGTCGATCACGGTTTTTCCGGCACCAAGATCCTGCGTTTTGCGAGCTTCGAACGTTTCACCCATTGGCTGACCGCGAGCTGTTTCGTCGTGCTGGCGCTGTCGGGTCTCAACATCAGCTTCGGGCGCGTCCTGATCATGCCGCTGTTCGGCGCCCAGGCGTTTGCGACCATGTCGGGCTGGGCCAAGATCGCGCACGATTATCTGGCGTTTCCGTTCATGCTCGGCCTCGCGATCATGTTCCTGATCTGGATCAAGGATAACATTCCCGGCAAGCTCGACTGGCAATGGATTAAGCAGGGTGGCGGCATCCTGGCCAACGGCAAGCATCCGCCGGCCAAACGGTTCAATGCCGGACAGAAAGGTATTTTCTGGATCGTCATCATCGGCGGCGCGCTGATGTCGGTGTCGGGCTGGTTCATGCTGTTCCCGTATCTTCCGGCCAATGTCACGGCGTTGCAGTTCTGGACCGTGATCCATGCCGTGATCGCGATGCTCTTTATCGCGGTCATGCTGGCCCACATCTATATCGGTTCGGTCGGAATGGAGGGCGCGTTCGATGCGATGGGCACCGGCGAGGTCGACCTCAACTGGGCCAAGGAGCATCACGCGCTCTGGGTCGCGGAGGAGCAGGCCAAGGGCCGTGCGCCGTCGAAAGATGGCACGCACGCCGTGGCGGCCGAATGATGATGCGGGTACAGAGCAGTTCGAGGGAAATACGATGAAGAGCTTTCTGGCGGCTTTGGCGTTTGCGGCGATCGCCGCGTTCTGTGTGTCGTCCGTGCTCGATACCATTCAGCAGTCGAGTTCGGTTGCCTACACCACGACAGGGGCGAGGGTCGGCGATCCCGGTAAAAATCTGATCGGCCCGAACTGATTTTTGGTTCGGATGTTGAACGCGCCCAAGGAAGTTAAGGCAGTTGCGTGGCCGGTCGAAATCCGGCTGGTGAAGGACCGCCGCGCCCTTCACGTCACCTTTGACGACGGTGCGGATTTCAACCTGTCGGCCGAACTGCTCCGGGTGACCAGTCCATCCGCCGAAGTGCAGGGGCATTCCGAAGCGCAGCGCAAGACGGTCGGCGGCAAGCGCAACGTGACCATTCTCTCCGTCGATCCCGTCGGCAATTACGCCGTGCGGCTCGGCTTCGACGACATGCACAATACCGGCATCTATTCCTGGGCGTTCCTGCACGATCTCGGCAGCAACGCCGAGCGGCGTTTTCAGGATTATCTCGACGAGCTCCAGGCCAAGGCCCTCGATCGCGACAAACCAGGCATGCGCTGATAGCGTTTTCGAGCGAAGCATGCCCTCGGACTTGATCCGGGGGTGGGTACCGGTTCGCATCGCAATCAAGTTTACGCAGATTGCGTAGACTTATCTGCGGTAGAAAACGCGTCAAAACAAAGAACAGCCTTCTCTCTCTGCCTTGACGGCGACACGAACGGACGAAACGATCGCCGCTAATGCTCCGTGCTCATATCATCCGCCGCCTCATAGCGCTGACCTGGACCGCTTTGCTGGTCCTGCCGGCGCTTGGAACCAGCGCCGCCCACGCGCAGTTGCGCGGCCATGGCGGGCCGGTGCGGGCCTTGGCGATTTCACCTGACGGTGCGAGCGCCATTTCGGGCAGCTTCGATTCAACCGCGATCCGCTGGTCGCTGACATCAAATGCGGCCGAGCAGGTGCTTCGTTTCCACGCCGACGCCGTCAATGCGGTGGCATTGCTCCGGGATGGACGGGCCGCGACCGCGGGCGCCGATGGCCGCATTGCGATCTGGACCGCCGGCAACACCCGGCCCGACGCGGTGCTGGAAGGCCATACCGCGCCGATCGCAGCCCTTGTGGTTTCGCCCGATGGCGCAACATTGGCCTCCGTGTCGTGGGATCAAACCGTGCGCCTGTGGCCGCTCGCGGGCGGCGCGCCGCGCGTGCTGGAAGGGCATACCCAGAACGTCAATGGCGTCGCTTTTTCGCCCGACGGCCGCACGCTGGTCAGCGTCAGCTATGATCAGAGCGTTCGCATCTGGCCGCTGGCGGGCACGTCGCCGCCGTCAGTCATTGCGATGCCGACCCCGCTCAACGCCGTCGCGATTGGCCGTGATGGCGAAATCGCGGCCGGAGGCGCCGACGGCAGACTGTATTTTCTGCGCAGCGACGGTGCGCGCGCCGGTGACGTTGAAACCGGCCCAAGGCCGGTGATCTCGATGGCGATCTCGCCCGACGGTGCGTGGGTCGCGGCCGCCGGTATTGGCGGCGCGGTCGCGGTGATCGATCGCAAGACGCGCAATCTGGCGCGCACATTGGTAGGTCCGGGGCTGCCGGTCTGGTCGGTGGCGTTTCTGCCCGATAGTCGCACGCTGCTCACCGGCGGTGCTGACAGCACCATCCGCCGCTGGAACGCGGTGACCGGAGATCCCGTCGATCCCTTGCTGTTTGAACACACGGCAGACCCGCTGGCCGCGTATGCCGGCGACCGCGGCGCGGATATTTTTCGTGCCTGCGTCGCCTGCCATACGCTCGGCGCCGATCAGGCCAACCGGGCAGGGCCGACGCTGGCCGGTCTGTTCGGCCGGCGCATCGCGACCTTGCCGGGATATGATTTTTCCGACGCGCTCAAGCGGCTCGATATCGTCTGGACGCCGGAAACGGTTTCGAAATTGTTCGAGATCGGGCCCGCGGCCTACACGCCGGGCACCAAGATGCCCGAGCAGCGCATCGGCTCCGAACAGGACCGTGCCGCCCTGGTGCAGTTCCTGGAGCGCGCCACGAAGCGGTAGAGTGTGATGAGTTCAGGTTGAAGCAGCCCACTCGCATCCTATCGCGTCATCTTGAGGTGCGCGCTCTTGCGCGCCTCGAAGGATGAGAAGCGCCCGGGTCCCATCCTTCGAGGCTCGCTCCGCTCGCGCCTCAGGATGACGTGCCCCGATTCGATTCAAAATCATCATGCTTGGAGAACACTCTCTTGCCCGCCGAACGCTGCTGCAGGGCCAACAAGCGGTGTTCGCATGACTACCGGCTACGTGAATTCCGGGCCGGAGCTTCCGCTTTCGCTGCGATCGTTTCAAGCAACCAACCCTTGAACGAGAGCATCGCAGATGATGGTTGCCGGGAATGCAGCGACGTAATCCAGTAGTCGCCGAGCGTCACTTCGGTCTTGAACGGACGTACCAGTCGCCGTTGACGGATCTCGTCCCGAAACATCTCCGCCGGCAACAACGCAACGCCGGTACCGCGCGCTGCAACGCTTGCGATCGTGATCGATGAGTCGAACACCATTCCCTTGATGACGGGACTAAGCAGTCCCGCCGCGGCAAACCAGCGCGACCATTCATCCTGTCGATAGGAACGCAGCAGCACCTCGCGTTTGAGATCGGCCGGCCGGCTCAGCCTGCGGGCCAGTGCCGGCGCGCAGAACGGAGTAAACGACGCCCCCATCAGGCGGGTCGCGTTCGTACCGTGCCAGAGGCCGTCGCCAAACCTGATGGCGTAATCGAGGCCTTCGCCCGCTATGTCGACGCGATTATTATTGGCGAACAGACGCAAGTCGATCCGCGGATACGCCTTCTTGAAAGTGTCGAGCCGCGGCAGCAGCCATCCCGACGCGAAGGTGCCGACGACGCCGATCGTGATGACGTCCTGGTAGCGACCGTCTTCAAAACGATTGACCGCTTCGTTGAGCCGCCCGAAAGCCTCGACGATGCTGGGCAGCAGTGCTTGTCCTTCGTCGGTCAGCGCGACGCCGCGCGGTAACCGCCGAAACAGCTGCGCGCCAAGCCTGTCCTCCAGTGCTTTCACCTGCTGACTGACGGCGGCCTGCGTAACGCGGAGTTCAAGGCCGGCACGGGTGAAACTCAGGTTGCGCGCCGTCGCCTCAAAGGCCCGTAATGCATTCAGCGGAAGGTGTGAAAGCTTCGTCCTGCGGCGCATTCGTTCGACCCTAGTTTTTCTAATGCCTGCATTCAAAACTGATCGTTTGTCAAGACATGGCCTTCTGGGCACGTTCCCGCCCGCAACCCGGAGGGATTCGAATGATCAGCAGGAGACAGTTTCACCTTGGTTTCGGCGCAGCACTGATAGCCGCTGATCTGAGCGGCCTGCCAAAAGCGGCACGCGCAGCGGCCACGGATCAACGACTGATCGCCGAGATCAAGCGTCTGGAGAGCGCGAGCGGCGGCCGGCTCGGTGTTTGTGTGCTGGAAACGGCAACCGGTGCGCGTCATGTCCACCGGGGCGACGAGCGTTTCCCGATGTGCAGCACCTTCAAGGCGCTGGCGACAGCGGCGGTGCTGGCGCGGGTGGATGCCGGGAAGGAGCAATTGACGCGGCGCATAACCTTCGACGCATCAGCAATCGTGGTGAATTCGCCGGTAACTGAAAAGCACGCCGGGGGCGATGGCATGACGCTCGCTGAAATTTGCGACGCGGCGATGACACGGAGCGACAACACTGCGGGCAACCTGCTGCTCGCCAGCATCGGCGGACCTCCGGGGTTGACGGCCTTCGCGCGAGGGCTCGGCGATCAGGTCACGCGGCTGGACCGGGATGAACCTTCGCTCAACCAGGCGCTGCCCGACGATCCCCGCGATACCACGACACCGAATGCGATGGCTTCGAATTTCGAAGCGCTCGTCCTTGGGACTGGGGCGCTGTCGGCTGCGTCGCGCGAGCAATTGACGGCATGGCTAGTTGCCAACAAGACCGGTGACACACGATTACGCGCAGGGTTTGCGAAAGGCTGGCGTGTCGGTGACAAGACCGGCGCCGGTGACCATGGCACGAACAATGACGTTGCTGTGGTGTGGCCTCTCGACGGCGCCCCTATCATCGTCGCGGCCTATCTGACGGGCGCCAGCATTCCCAGCGCGCAACAAAACGCCACCATCGCTTCGATCGCGCGCGCCGTCGCGGCGATGAGGCCGGGCTAGGTGCGGAATGCCGGCAAATCTTTCAGCGAAAACGACCGGTGCACTATCGATAGCCGTCGTCGCCGTATGCCTTGTGATGCCGCGTTCGGTTCCATCGCTTGCCTCGAACGGGATGTTCGCCAAGCGGCCCGCGTTCTCGGAGGCGGACCAGCCTGTGCGGATGGCCGCCGAGTGCAGAGAGGTGAGGCCGATGTCGGATGGCATTCCGGAACTCGACTACCGGATCGATCTTTCCGTGGCTGGCAGTCTCACGGCGGTGAAGACAGATGGAGTGTTGTGGTATCTCGTGCTGTGTTCTTCCCCCGATATCCGGATTATGTGCGTGACCTACCAGTCCAATGGCATGGAGACCGGTGACAGGATTATCGTGAAAGGCGGATACCAACGACGCGATGCCGATCACGTCCTCCTGGATCCTTGTTTGGCAACAAGGCCGGAGCCTTGATCTTGTCCCGCAGTGACATCTGCCATGGCGCTGACGGCAACGAGGGCCAGTGCAGCGCATCGGCTCCGAACAGGACCGTGCCGCCTTGATACAGTTCCCGAGTGCGCGCCACGAAGCGCTAGAGAAAGCGTGAACGCCGTCTGTGACGCAGTTCACATCCGCGCGCCGGGCTTCACGCTAAGGCACACACGGGGTGGGCTTCTCCGAACGGAGGTTTCCCATGAACCGTTTGATGATCTCTGGATTCATTGCGGTCGCTCTGCTTGCCGTTACCATCACCATGTTGCCGTCGCACTCGCTTTGGGGCCATCGCGCCGGGACAACCGGCCTGGCGTCATCGCAGCAACGTTCCGTCTCGACTGCCGCGAACAAGCTCCCGATCGAGGAGTTCGAGGATATGTCGTTCGTCTTTTCGCACCCGCCCAAGCGCTGAAGCGCGCGGACGGCGACGGCCAGAGCGTTTTCGAGCGAAGTGGATACCGGTTCGCGTAAAGAAAACGCGTCAAATCAAGAATCCAGAGCCCCGTTCCGATTCATCGGAACGGAGAAGGCTCTGGGCGTCAGCCGCTCTTCTTCTGCCGGGTGCTGGCGATCAGCACCAGCAGGAACGAGGCCGCCGTCATCAGCGTGCTGATCGCGGCAATCGTCGGGTCGATCTCGTCGCGCAGCGCGGTGAACATCCGCTTTGTCAGCGGCTGATACTGGCCGCCTGATATGAACAGGCCGACCACGGTCTCGTCCATCGCCGAGATGAAGGCGAAGATGGCGCCCGTCAGCACGCTGGCCTTGATCTGCGGCAGCGTGACGGCAAAGAAACTGCGCAAGCGGTTCATGCCGAGGCTGCGCGCCACCATCTCCTGCGCCGGGTCGAAGCTCTGCAGGCCCGCCACCACTGACGTGATGACATAGGGCAGGCCGAGCATGACGTTGGCGAGCACCAGTCCCGACATCGTCGCCACCAGCCCGACCTTGGCATAGACAAAGAAGATGCCGACCGCCGTGATGATGATCGGCACCACCAAAGGCAGCATCAGCATCATGTGGACGATCCGCATGAGGCGCATTTTCGAATTGCTGATGGCGTAGGCCGCGGCGACGCCGAGCGGCGTTGCGATCAGGACGGTGAGGGCGGCCACCGCAAAGGTGACGCGGGTCGCCTGCATCCAGGCGGCATTGCCGATATACTCCTCATACCAGCGCAGCGACAGCGCTGGCGGCGGGAAGGTCAGGAAGCGGGTGCTCGAAAACGACATCGGCACGATGATCAGCACCGGCAGGATCAGATACAGCAGCACCAGCGCGCAGAACACGACGAAGACGATGCGGCCAAAAGACAGCGTTTTCATTTTTGCCCCAGGATGCGGTCGAGCGGAATGAACCGGCCGACGATGAGGAAAATGACGAGAACGCTGAGCAGCAGCACCACGCCGACGGCGCTCGCGGCGCCCCATTGGTCGTAGAGCTCGACATTGCGGCTGACCAGCAGCGACACCATCACGGTACGACCGCCGCCGAGCAGTTCGGGCGTAATGTAGAAGCCGAGGCACAGCACGAACACCAGCGTGGTGCCCGCGAGCACGCCGGGCAGCGACAGCGGCAGGAAGATCCGCCAGAATGTATGCGAAGGACTGCCCCCTAAGCTGGCGCCCGCCTGCATCAAATCGTGCGGGATTTTCTGCATGGTGGCGTAGAGCGGCAGCACCATGAACGGCAGCAGGATATGCACGGTCGCCACGACGGTGCCGAAGGTATTGTGCACCAGCGCCAGTGGCTCGTCGATTATCCCGAGATATTGCAGGAACTGGTTGACCACCCCGGTCCGCTGCAGCAGCGCCAGCCAGGCATAGGCGCGCACCAGGACGCTGGTCCAGAACGGCAGGATCACCAGCGCCAGAATCAAGACGCTCCATCCTTTCGGCACCACGCTGGCGGCGTAGGCGATGGGATAGCCGAGCAGCAGCGCCAGCAGCGTCACCAGCAGGCTGATCTGGAAGGTCAGCGAGAAACTGCGCCAGTAGATGGCTTCGCTGAAGATGCGGCGGTAGTTCTCCAGCGTGAAGCCGTCATGATAGATCGATTGCCAGGCGAGCCAGCCAACCGGAAGCACGATCAAGAGCAGGATCAGCAGCAGCGCCGGCGACGCCAATGCCAGCATCAGGCCCTGTTCGCGGCGATGGTGACGCAACGAGAGGTCTGGTGTGGAATGGGTCAATGCCGTTTTCCTGTCATTGCCGGATGGCTGGAGCGGGGCGTGCCGGTCGAACCCCGCTCCAGTTGATTCCGTCTATTTCTGCACGAACGAGACCCAGCGCTTCTCCGCGGCTTCGCCGTCCGGCGACGCCCACCACGCATAGGACATCAGCGCCTGCTTCTTGGCGTTGTCGGGCGCGCTCGGCAGCTGCGCGACGCGCTCCGGCTTGACCACGCCGGTATCGAACGCCTTCGGGTTCGCCGGGCCGTAATCGATGTGCAGCGGCAGATTGGCTTGATGGACGGGATCGACGGCCTCGTTGAGGAACTTGACCGCCGTCGCCAGATTCGGCGCGCCCTTGAGGATGCAGAGGGACGTGCTCTGCAGGATGCCCTGATTATAGGTATAGGCGACCTTGGCGCCTTCCTTGGTGAGCGCGCTGACGCGGCCGTTCCAGGCCATCACCATGTCGACCTCGCCGTCGTTCAGGAGCTGCGCGGATTGCGCGCCCGAGGTCCACCACACCGTGATGTTGGGCTTGATCTCCTCGAGCTTCTTGAAGGCGCGGTCGACGTCGAGCGGATAGAGCTTGTCCGGCGCGACGCCGTCGGCCATCAGCGCTGCTTCCAGCGTCGCAATGGGGTGGTTGCGCAGCGCGCGGCGGCCGGGGAATTTCTTCACGTCCCAGAAGTCGGCCCAGCTGTTCGGCGTGGCGCCTTCAGGATATTTCTTCTGGCTGTAGGCCAGAACGCTGGAATAGAACTCGTACGCCACCGAATAGGGATTGCGATAGGCTTCAGGCATGGCGGCGGCATTGGGGATCTTGGAGAAATCGAGTTTTTCGATCAGCCCCTGTTCGCCGCCGCGCAGGCAATAGCCGGTCGGAACGTCAACCACGTCCCAGATCGGCTTGCCGCTCGCGACCTGCGATTTGATCACCGGCCAGGCGTCGGGAATGCTGTCCTGGTTGATGGTGATGCCGAGCTTCTTGGCCGAGGGATCGAGGATCGCAACCGTCTGCGCCTTCTGATAGGCGCCGCCCTGCGACACGAAGGTGATCTGCTCGGCGGCGTTGGCTGCGATGCTGGTTGACGCGAAGAGCCCGAGCGCTGCGCCGAACAACGCGCGTCCTAGTCCTGTGTTGGATGCAACTGCCATCTTCCGTTCCCTCCTGTTATGACCGGGCTTAGTCTTTGCTATTGCCCGATCGCGTCCAAAAACTGATACCAGCCGGCCACCATTCGGACGGCCGGTTCACGCAGCGGATAAAATGGAATGACCTTGAGGCGGCTGGCATCGAGCAGGCCGACATCCGGCTGCTCGCCGCGTACGAAGGCCGCGAGGTAGCGCCCCATCAGGCTCGACATCGCGACGCCGGCGCCGTTGTAGCCCATCGAGAACAGGGTGTGGTCGTCGAGCCGGCCGATATGCGGCATGGAATCCAGCGTCATGCCGACGAGGCCCGACCATTTGAATGCCAGCGGCGTGTCGTTCAGTTCCGGGAAGATGCCGACCATCGCCTTGCGCAGCGCGTCGAAGGCAGCTTCCGAATCCTGCTTACCGAATGCGCCGCGGCCGCCGAAGATCACGCGATCGTCGACCATGCGGAACCAGCGCATCATGCGCTTGGTCTCGGTATAGGTTCGCCCGGTCGGCATCAGGCTGCCCGCGAGGTTATGCGGCAGCCGGTCGGTGGCGATGATGGCGCTGCGGAACGGCACCAAAGTGTGCTGCATATGGCGCGTTGCGTCCGTCAGGTCGGAATAGCTGTTGGTGGCGATGATGACCTGCCGCGCACGCACCACGCCTTCGGGCGTTTCAACGACGACGCGCCCGTTCTCGCGCCGGAACCGCAGCGCCGGGCTTTCCTGATAGATCGCAACACCCCGCGCCGCGAGACCATCGGCGAGGCCATGCAGGTAATTCAGCGGATGGATGCCGCCGGAGCCTGGATTGAGCACGCCGCCGACGAACGCCCGCGAGCCGGTTTCCTCACGCACTTCATGGGCGTCGAGGATCCGGACCTCGGCATCGCCCATCTCGCGCTTCATCCATTCGGCTTCGTCGATCGCAGCTTTAAGCGTCGCGTGGTTATGCGCCGCCTTGACCTGTCCTGTTCGCGTCAGCCGCGCGCCGGTGATGCCGAATTCCGAAACCAGTTCCTCGACGATCTCGGTCGATTCATACGCGATCTCGTACATGCGCTTGGCCATCGCGCGGCCATGGGCCGCATCGATGCCGCGGAACGATTGCCGGAATTTTGCGGTGATGACGCCGCCGTTGCGGCCGCTGGCGCCCCAGCCCGGACGGTTGGCTTCGAGCACGACAGGCACGAGGCCGCTCTTGGCGATATGATGCGCGGCGGAGAGCCCGGTATAGCCGGCGCCGATGATGACGATTTCGGCCTGAACATCGCCCGACAGCACGGGAAAGGTCCGCAACGGCGTCGCCGTGCTCGCCCACAGCGAGTTCGCCGATGCCATTGGGGTCCAGACCTCAGCCATCCGCGTGCCTCTCAGTGCCCGACCGCCGCGTCGGCGAAGGCCTTCATGGTGGCGAAATGAAAATCGGGTTTTGTCAGAACGGGCACTTCGGGCGTGCCGCCGAATCCGGCCATACCCTGGCGGCGCTCGATCCAGCACACTTTATAGCCGAGTTTTCGCGCGATCCCGATATCATGGTGCTGGCTCTGCGCCACATGCAGGATGTCGGACTGCTTGTAGCCGAACGCCGATTGCCGCCCTTTATTGTAGGCGAAAAATTCCGGGTTCGGCTTGGCGACGCCGGTCTCGTCGGCACAGACGCTGTCGTCGAAGGGATCGCCGAGCGCGTGGGCGTAGCAGGACAGCGCGACGCGGTCGGCATTGGTCATCGCCACCAGCCGGAATTTGGTGCGCAGCCGCTTCAGCGCCTCGACCGAATCCGAAAACGGCTGCCAGCGCAGCACCGCGAGCTGGAAGGAATCGCAGGCTGCATCATCGGCCGGCAGGCCGAGCTCTTTTGCAAGATAGCGGTAGACGTCGAACATCACTTCGCTGGAGCGCTCCGGATGCGCATCGCGGCCGCGCTTGTAGGAAGCAAATATCTTGTCGTCGCTGAGTTCAGCGGCGCTTCTTCCGGATATCTTGCGGACGGCGTCGAGCACGCCGGTTTCGAAGTCGATCAGGGTGCCGACGACATCGAAAGTGAGAACCTTGAAATTGCTGAACGACATGGGCGTTTCTTCTCTGGTGTTGGGACTGGGCTTGTGGTGGACGTTCATTCCGGTGCTTTCGGCACGATGATCGTGTCCTCGGGGTGGAGGGTCACGGTGAGGGAGCCGCCGACCGGCGGGATGCGGCGATAGGCTTGGTGATGGCTGGGCTGGCGCAGGCTCAGCGCGGTACCGTCCGGCAGGGCGATAAAAATGCGCAGGCTTTCGCCCTGGTAGACGACGTCGGTGACGGTGCCGGTCAGCCGGTTGAGCGCGGAATTATCCGCGCCGTCGTCGATCAGCAGTTTTTCGCTGTGCACCGCCAGCATCAGCCCATCGCCGTTCGGGATCGGCCTCGCGCTGCGCAGGGTGGCGGGACCGAGCGCAACGCTGCCGGCATCGATGCGGCGGACCGGCAACAGGCTGGCCTCGCCGATGAAACTCGCGACGAAGGAATCCGCGGGATGATCGTGCAGCCGCGCGGGCTGGTCGATCTGGATCAGGCGGCCGTCTTTGAGAATGGCGACGCGGTCGCTCATCGTCAGCGCTTCGCGCTGGTCGTGGGTAACGTAGATAATGGTGGCGCCGATACGCTTGTGGAGCTGGCGCAGCTCGATCTGCATCGATTCCCGCAGCTGCTTGTCGAGTGCAGAGAGCGGCTCGTCCATCAGGATCAAACGCGGCTCGAAGATCATTGCCCGCGCCAGTGCCACGCGCTGGCGCTGGCCGCCGGAGAGTTGCGCCACGCCGCGTTCCTCGTAACCGGCGAGGCCGACCATCGCGAGCGCGCCGCGCACTTTCGCCGGCCAATCGGCCTTCGGCAGCCGCCGCGCGCGCAGCGGGAAGGCGACGTTCTCGCCGACGCTCATATGCGGAAACAGCGCGTAGTTCTGGAACACGACGCCGATGTTGCGCTTGTGCGGCGGCTCCAGCGTGACGTCGCGCTCGCCGAAATGGATCGAACCTGATGTGGGCTGGATGAAGCCGCCGAGCAGGCCCAGGAGCGTGGTCTTGCCGGATCCGGATGGCCCCAGCAGCGAGACGAATTCGCGCGGCGCGACGTTGAGCGTGACATTGTCGAGCGCCACGACAGCACCATAGTGCTTGCTCGCGGATTTGATTTCGACGCTTTCGCCACCGCTGCCCAATGAACGACCTTCCTGTTGCGCTTCGCCGCTGGCCCGCATGAATGCGGCTTCCCGGCGCCCATGCCGCAAGGCAAGGGGGTTGAACTGGCATGATCTCAATTTATAGGCGGACGCTTCCCGCGCGACAGGGGCGATCTCCCCGACCGCAGTTTGCTCGGAATGCTCCGCTTTCCCGGCAGGCCTCCTTGATCGGCAAGGCAATCAAAATATCGGCGACCGGGCAATTGCCAAATTATCACTTGCGTCATAATCTGAAGTTATGCCTGAGCTTCGCCGGATGCTGCCTTCGAGCAATGCGCTGTTCGTCTTCGACGCCGCCGCGCGCAACGGCAGCTTCACGGCGGCGGCGGCCGAACTGAACGTGACCCAACCGGCGGTGAGCCGCATGCTGGGACGTTTCGAGGATTATCTCGGGGTCCGCCTGTTCGACCGCACCGCGGGGGGCGCGACCCTGACGGAAGAGGGCGAGCTGCTGTATCGCCGCGTCACCGACGGCTTTCGCAGCATCGAGAGCGGGCTGGTCGAGATCGAGCGCCGGCGCCGGGGCACCGAAACCGTCACGCTCTCGGTCTCCTCGGCCTTCACCAACCATTGGCTGATGCCGCGCATCGACAAGCTGCAGCGCGCGTTTCCGAATGTCGACCTAAGGTTCCAGCTGATATCGGGCTCGCTGCGCGGCGCCGTCGAGAACGTCGACGTCGGCATGCGGTTTCGCGATCAGGACGACCCCGAGACCAACGGCGCCCTTGTCATGAAGGAAGTCATGCTGCCGATCTGCAGCCCCGGCTACCGGGATACCAATGTTTCGCGCAAGCCGGCCGAAGGGCGCACCATCATCAAGCTGGCCGACACGCCCGAAGACTGGGTGCTGCAATATCCGGGCGCGCTCACCGGCGCATCAGGTCCCGCCAAGGCGCTGAGCTTCTCGGATTATGCCGTCGTGGTGCAGGCGGCGCTGCTCGGGCAGGGCGTGACGCTCGGCTGGATCACCGTCGTCGCGCATTGGCTGCTGACCGGTGCGCTGGTGCCGGCGTCCGCAAAACTCGTCAGCACGCGGCGGGTCTGCGAACTCGTCACGCCGCGCAACCGGCCGATCCGCCCCGTTGCCGTCGAGATCAGGGACTGGATCATCGCGCAGATGCGCAGCGACATCGTGGCGATCGACAAGCTCTACCCGCGCCTGAAGCTGATGGCGGCGAGCTATTGATTTGGCCCGCCGTCAGAACGTCGGCGGCGTGCAGGCGCTGATCACCTCGCATGGCTTGGCGCCGATGCAGCGAAACCGATGCGGCCGGCGGCTCTCGAAATAATAGGCGTCGCCGGGCCCGAGGATGCGGCGCTCAGAATCGACAGTCACTTCGAGCCGGCCCGAGAGAACGATGCCGCCTTCCTCCCCATCATGCACCAGCGGAATGCGTCCGGTGTCGCCGCCGGGCTCGTAGCGCTCTTTCAATATCTGCAAGCTGCGGCCGAACAGATTGTCGCCGACCTGGCGAAAGGAGATCTTGCCCTTGCCGATCTCGCTCAATTCGTCGGCGCGGTAAAACGCCGTGCGCGGCTGGTCGGGTTCGAGGGCGAAAAACTCCGCCATCCCCATCGGAATGCCGTCGAGGATACGCTTCAGCGCGCCGACCGACGGGTTCATCTGGTTGGATTCGATCAGCGAGATCGTCGAGTTGGTCACCCCCGAACGCTTGGCAAGTTCACGCTGCGATATCTTGTTGCGGGCGCGGACGAAGCGTAACCGTTCGCCGACATCTATGCTCATCAAAGCCTCGAGGGGTTGGCTTGGGGTGTTGAGTGTGTTGCGGATCGAACGAATGCTACCCAACGCCCCCAGCAAATTCAATGGCTTGGATGGTAACAGAAAAGGACTTGCTGCACATCATCAACATGATGTCGGGTAGGGAAACCGCACAGGAGCGCCCCATGACGATTCACCAGATTCCCAACACCGTGAAGCTCGAATCGTTCTGGATGCCGTTCACGGCCAACCGGCAGTTCAAGGCCGAGCCGCGGCTGTTCGCCTCCGCCTCGGGCATGCATTACACCACCATCGACGGCCGCAAGGTGATCGACGGCTCCGCGGGCCTCTGGTGCGTCAATGCCGGCCACGGCCGCAAGGAAATCGCCGCCGCGGTCGAGCGCCAGCTGATGAACCTCGATTTTGCGCCCTCGTTCAATATGGGCCATCCGCTCGCGTTCGACTTCGCCGAGCGCCTCGCCGCGATCGCGCCGACCGGGCTCGATCGCATCTTCTTCACCAATTCCGGCTCTGAATCGGTCGATACCGCGCTGAAGATCGCGCTGGCCTATCAGCGCGCCGCAGGTCAGCCCACCCGCACCCGCCTGATCGGCCGCGAGCGCGGCTATCACGGCGTCGGCTTCGGCGGCATGTCGGTCGGCGGCATGGTGAACAACCGCCGCGCCTTCGCGACCCATCTGCCGGGTGTCGACCATATCAGCCACACCCATGATCTCGCGCGCAACGCGTTCGCCAAGGGTCAGCCCGAGCACGGCGCCGAACTCGCCGACGATGTCGAGCGCTTGGTCGCGCTGCATGGCGCCGAGACCATTGCCGCCGTCATCGTCGAACCGGTGCCTGGCTCGACCGCGGTGCTGCCGCCGCCGAAGAATTACCTGAACCGGCTGCGCACCCTGTGCGACAAGCACGGCATCCTCCTGATCTTCGACGAAGTCATCACCGGTTTCGGCCGCCTCGGCGCGCCGTTCGCCGCCAATTATTTCGGCGTTACGCCCGACATGATGACGACCGCCAAGGGCATCACCAACGGCACCGTTCCCTGCGGCGCGGTGTTCGCCAGCCGCAAGATTCACGACACGCTGATGACGGGCCCGCAGGCCCAGATCGAGCTGTTCCACGGCTACACCTATTCGGCGCATCCGGTGGCCTGCGCCGCCGGTATCGCGACGCTCGATATCTACAAGGACGAGGGGCTGCTGACGCGCGGCGCCTCGATGGCCGATTACTGGCAAGACGGCCTGCATTCGCTCAAGGGCCTGCCGAACATGATCGACATCCGCAATGTCGGCCTGATGGGCGCCATCGAGGTCGCGCCGCGCAAGGACGCGCCGGGCGCGCGCGGTTATGATCTGATGGTCGATTGCTTCAACAACGGCCTTTATCTGCGGCAAAGCGGCGACTCGCTTGCGGTATCGCCGCCCTTGATCGTCGAGAAGAGCCACATCGACGAGATGGTCTCGATCCTCGGTGACGCGATCAAGCGCGTGGCCTGATCCTTGCTCTAACTGCGGCATCGACTATCGTGCGGTGATCGAACGATGCCGCGGCAGAAGCATGAGGGATCGTGAAAGTTTTGATTCTCGGCAGTGGCGTCATCGGCGTCACGTCAGCCTATTATCTCGCCAAAGCCGGCCATGAGGTGACGGTCGTCGACCGTCAGCCGAAACCTGCGCTGGAGACCAGTTTTGCCAACGCCGGCGAAGTGTCGCCCGGCTATTCCTCGCCATGGGCGGGGCCGGGCGTGCCGGTCAAGGCGATCAAATGGCTTCTGATGAAGCACGGTCCGCTGGTGATCCGGCCGAAGGTCGATCCCGTGATGTGGATCTGGCTGCTGAAGATGCTGCGCAACTGCACGTCGGAACGCTACGCGGTCAACAAGCGGCGGATGATTCCGATCGCCGAATACAGCCGCGATGCCTTGCGCGCGTTGCGCAGCGAGATCGGCATTCGCTATGACGAGCGCGAGCGCGGCACGCTGCAGCTATTCCGCTACGCGGCACAGCTCGACGGCACCGCCGACGATATCGCCGTCCTGAAACAAAACGGCGTGCCTTATGAAGTGCTCGATCGCGCCGGCTGCATTGCCGCGGAGCCTGCACTGGCTGCTGTAAAGGACAAGATCGCCGGAGGGCTTCGCCTGCCGCAGGACGAGACCGGCGATTGCCACATGTTCACGCAGGCGCTGGCGCTCGAGGCCGAAAAGCTCGGCGTGGGCTTTGCCTTCAATGTCGGCATCGAGGGATTGATCGCGGATGCGTCGCGTATATCAGGCGTTGCCACCTCCAACGGGGTGTTGCAGGCCGATGCCTATGTCGTCGCACTCGGCAGCTGGTCGCCGCGGCTGCTGCGGCCGGTGGGCATTTCGCTGCCGGTCTATCCCGTAAAAGGCTATTCGATCACGGTGCCGATATCGGATCCCGACGCCGCACCGGTATCGACCGTGATGGACGAAAGCTACAAGGTCGCGATCACGCGGCTCGGTGATCGAATCCGTGTCGGCGGCACCGCGGAAATTTCGGGGTACTCCGACAGGCTCTATCCGGCGCGGCGCGCGACGCTCGATTATTCGCTGACCGAACTGTTTCCGCGCGGCGGCGACATCGGCAAGGCGACATTCTGGAGCGGCCTGCGGCCGATGACCCCCGACGGTCCGCCGGTGATCGGCCCGACACGCTACAGCAATCTCCATCTCAACACCGGACACGGCACGCTCGGCTGGACCATGGCCTGCGGTTCGGGGAGGGTGCTCGCGGATATGCTCTCGGGCCGCAAGCCGGATATCGATGTGAAGGAACTGGCGCTTAGCCGATACGATCACCGGTTTGGGTGAGGGGAGGACCGTCGTCCTCCGCCGTCATTGCCTGCGACAAACGCGAAGCGTTTGCGCAAGGGAGCGCAGCGACGACTTGTCCGCCGAAGCTCAACGAGCGAAGGCGGAAGCAATCCATTTCTCCGCTTGCGGCGCGATGGATTGCTTCGCTTCGCTCGCAATGACGGGGACGGGCGGTATCGAGCGCAGCGAGTAGCCCGCATGAGCGCAGCGACATGCGGAGCTGCGGTACAATACCCGGATAGCGCCGCTCATCCGGGCTACAGGCTGGAGCTATCTCTGGCGCAGCAGGTTTTGGGTGCCTATGCCCAATCTGTTACTTGCGCAGCGTGGTACCAGGAGTACTCTGCGGAGAGCCGCCGTCGAGGGAGGAGTGTCCCGTGATGGAGCCCACTACCAGGGTAGGTAATCGACTGTTAGCTGCGTTGCCGGCGGCAGATTTTGATTTGCTTGCGCCTCACCTGCGCAAAGTGTCGCTTGAAGGCGATGCAGTGCTGGTTCGATCGGGAGACCTGGTTGAACAGATCTATTTTCCCCTCAGCGGGACGATCGCGTTCATCATGGACATGCCAAACGGACAAACGGTGGCAACCGCGGTCGTCGGCAATGAGGGCGCCGTGGGCATCTTGTCCGCGCTGGGACCTTCCCGCTCTCCGATGACGGCGGTCGTCCGCGTGGCCGGAACCTCGTTGCAAATTTCTCCGGCAAGATTTGAGGCGGCCCTCAGCCGCAGTGCCGCCATCAGAGAGGCGGTCCAGATCTACACCAGGGTGCTATTGGCGCAATTCCAGCATGTCGCCGCCTGCAATGCGCTGCACTCGGTCGAGGCCCGCTTGGCCCGGTGGTTGCTCCACATCCACGATCGCGTCGACAGTGATTTCCTGCCGCTGACGCAAGAGGCGCTTGCGGAGCTGCTTGGCGTACGTCGAACGACCGTGACGCATGTCGTGCACAAGCTGCGGACGTTGCGTGCTATCCGGTCTAATCGGCGGGGCCTGATCGAGATTGACAGGCCGCGGCTCGAAGCCGCGGCATGCGAGTGCTACGACGTCATGCGCCGTCGAATCGATCATATCGTTTCGCCTGAAGGAATGAAGCCTCACATGCCTCCGGTACATAAAATCCTCCGCGCGCCAGATCCGCTTTTGGCCAAGGTGGATGTCGCGCAGCGGCACCCGCGAACGCATGGGACTAGCCCGCGGCCAAGAGGCCATTGATGTCAGCCACCTCGCTTGGCTCGTAAACCCAGGCTTCCTTGACCCAGGCATCCTTGGCGAACCATTCGTGATTGGCTTGGCAGAGTGAGCAGAAGGTGCGCGCGAAGAACACCACGCTGCATCGAAATTTTTCCCGATCCGCTTTGATACCCGTCGGGATCTCGCGTCCCGTTTGAGGGCACTTGATCATGATGATACCCATCTTGTTTCTCCCTCGGCTGTTGTGTCGCAGCAACGTGTCCGTTCGCCATCGGCTGGACGCGCCCCTTCTCACGGAGGCGCTTGTTCCAGCCGACCCCGGCGGCGTGGCAAGTTCGATTTCAGGAGGCTTTCTGCAGGACCTTGGTGAGGCCCTTCTTGATCGGCTCGGCCGTCTCGGTCGCGACTTTCTGGGCGAGCTGCCAAAGTTCCTTGTTCTGCGCGGACGTGGCTTCGAAGTTCTTGCGGGTCTGCGCGGCTGACAGCTGCATGATTTCCGAGAGCGACTTCGTGTCCATGAGTTTGGCGAGAAAATCGAAGGCGGAGTTGGTGTTGGCGCCCGCGATCTCGATGACCTTGATCCCGTAATCCGCGGAGGTCTTTGCGTTGGTCGAATAGGTTTCGCTGAGAATGCCGGCTATCTCCCCCGAGGCAGCCTGTAACTTCTCGTAGTTGACCTTTGTCCGCACCATACCCTGCTCGGCGATCCCGCGGAAAATTCCCGGCATCGTGAAAAGCGAACCGTCAAAGTTCCGCTTTTCGTTCGTTTCGACCTTCGCATTCGGCGTATCGGTCTTCGCTTTGGCTTTAATATCGGCCTTTCCCACGGGTTTTCATCCTTTCAAGTCGTCAACGGATTTGCGCTTGGACCTTCCGAGCGAGCTTCCTGAAGCTGCTGCCTGGGACATCCGCCTCGCGCCTGCCTGAACAAGATATGGCTGACTAACGCCGGGGCTTCCGTTCGCTTTCTGACTCTCGCGTCGGAATTTTTCGGTAATCGGGAAATCTTGCGCGAAGACGCGCTTCGCGCGTCAGCCCGGGCATGACGACGTTGAGCGCGTAGCCCGCATGAGCGCGCGACATGCGGGGCCGTGCGGGAAAATACCCGGATAGCGGGGAGCCTGTCATCGGGCGTGCATTCGCGCGACCCGTTGGCTCATCCAGGCTACGGGCCGCGACCGCTTTTGCCCGAAGGCACGGGCGTTCCATCCGCCATCATGTGCTGTCCCCTTCGTTTGACAATCAGCCCGTAGGCATGGGGCTGCCGGTGGACGTCGAAGTTGAAGGTGGTGCGCTTGTAGGAGTTGCACAAATCCAGATCACAGCGCGCCAATGCGATTTCGTCACCTTTGGTCGTGCAGGCGGCGACGATTTCACCTGATGGCGCCACGATGCAGCTACCGCCAATCTGGTCGACGCCTTCTTCGATCCCAGCCTTGGCGACGCCCACGACCCAGGTCCCGTTCTGGTAGGCGCCCGACTGCATCACAAGACGATTGTGGAACAGCGAGAGGTCGTCATGCTCCGGTGCTGGCGGATTATGCACCGGCGTGTTGTAGCCGATCAGCACCATTTCGACGCCCTGCAGTCCCATGACGCGATAGGTTTCGGGCCAGCGGCGATCATTGCAGATCGCCATGCCGATCGCGCCATTGAATGCGTCGGCCACGCCAAAGCCGGAGCCGGGCTCGAAGTAGCGCTTTTCCAGATGCTGAAATCGACGCCAGGGCTCGTGTTCGGCGTGCCCGGGTAGATGCACTTTGCGGTATTTGGAAATGGCGTTGCCGCGCTTGTCCACGAGAACGGACGTGTTGTACCGATGGGTTTCGCCGTTCTCGAGCGCCAGTTCGGCGTAACCCAGGCAAAATCCGATGCCCAGTTCCCGGGCCAGGTCGAACAAAGCGCGCGTCTCCGGGCCGGGCATCTCATGCTCGAAGAAGGAATCGATTTCCGCCTCATCCTCCATGTACCAGCGCGGAAAAAACGTCGTCAGCGCCAACTCGGGATAGACGATCAGGTCGCATCCGTTGGCGTGCGCCTGGCGCATCAACGCCATCAGCCGCGCGACAACCTCGGTCCTCGTTTCGCTTCGGGCGACAGGGCCCAACTGTCCCGCTGCGACGTTCACAAATCTTGCCACTGTCTTTCCTCTGGTCCGTTACCGGGGTTGAGTGCGTATCTGAATTCTCTGCTCTGCAGAACCCGTGCCAGCCCACCCAACGACAGGCTACGCAATATGCGGGGTCGGTGCGACACCAGCGCGTAGCCCGCATGAGCGCAAGCGACATGCGGGGCAGTGCAAGAGAAGACCCGGATATCGCGGAGCCTGTCATCGGGCGCGCATTCGCGCGACCCGTGGGCTCATCCGGGCTACGGGCTGCGTCGTCTCGCGCGCAAGCGCAATCAGGCGACCGGCGTGCGACAAATCAACCCGACGGGCAAATCAGTTCCGGTTTTCGGAAATCATGTCAAGCCCCAGAATCAAAAATATTTCTGTTTACCAGAAGGCAAATCAGGTGCATATATCTGTCCATCCCGTCCTACTCAGAAGGGCGTCGGCCGTCGTCACGGACGTTGGGCGGGTTGCGGTGGACGCTGGTTTGCGCTGAGACGATGGCGTGGACTAAGCGTACGGCAAAACCGTGTGGTCCTGGCACCCGTTGCAGGTGTCAAGCTGTCGGAGAAGCGCAAGCGGAAACGGCGGCGACGGAGTCAACCAAGAACTCGTCTCCGGGGAGATCACGGCATAAGCCGTAAAGCCATTGCGCAGGGAAGGCCGGGTGTTCTCCGCTGCCCTGTATGCTCGTGTGCAGCTTTTTTAGTGCAAACCGCACACGGGACCGCGGGTGCAGCGCGCACCCGGTCTTCCCTGCGCCCTCTGTTTGAAGAGGGCGGGAAGTTTCCAGCAAAGCTCGGGCGCAACGCGTCGCGAGAATGCGAACTTGCGTTTGGATGATGGTGTAACGACAAGCACCGCCGTCGTCCCGGCCTTGAGCCGGGACCCATAACCACAGGAAGAAGTTTTGCGAATGGTCTCTGCTACCGAGTTCCATAGAGAGATCACGCGGTATGGGTCCCGGCGTTCGCCGGGACGACGGATGGGCCTCACTGCGCCGAAACGCAATTCACCCACAGCACCACCGCCTTGGCCTTGTCAGACGGATTGCTGAAGCGGTGCGGGCGGCGGCTGGCGAAACGGAAACTGTCGCCGGTCTTGAGCGTCCAGCTTTCGGCATCGACCGTGAGTTTCATTTCGCCTTCGAGCACGAGACCGGCTTCCTCGCCGTCATGCGTATACAATTCGTCACCGGTGCTGCCGGCGGGCTCCATGTGGACCAGAAACAGATTGAGACGGCCTTCAGAACCCGACGGGCTGAGCAACTGCTTGGAGATGCCGGTGCGCCACAAATTCAACTCGGCGCGCTGCGGTTCGCGGGTGACGATGGCTTCCGGGCCGCTTCCGGCAGCTTCCTTGGCGCCGAACAGGCCGGCGATGCCGACGCCCAGCACGTCGGCGATGGTCGCCAACACCCGCAGCGAAGGCGAGGACAGGCCGCGTTCGATCTGGCTGAGAAAGCCGATCGACAGATCGGTGCGGGCGGCAATCGTTTCAAGCGACAGCTTGCGGCTTCGCCGCAGGTCGCGGAGGCGCTGCCCGACCGCGACGTCCACCGCCGGTTCGGCCTTGACGGCCTTCTTGCTCATGCGCTTGCCGCCGCTCACGTCAGACCGCGTCCTTCATGTGTATGAAAATCCCGCTTGCGCAATTCCGGGCGATGTGTCCATAATTTCATGGTTGTGAAAATAGGCTTGGACGGCGAAACCTGCAACTGGCTTGTTGACGACGAGGCACATTCGCCGCCCGGTGCCCAAACAGTTGAGGGGTACGATGCTTTACAAACGTCTCGTTCAGGCCGCCACCGCGGCGCTCGTCCTTGCCGCCGCCACGCCTTCATCGGCGCAGCAGGTGCTCAAGGTCGGCTCGACCCCGACCGGCGTGCCTTTCACCTTCCTCGAAACCAAGACCAACAGCATTCAGGGCGTGATGGTCGATCTGATCACGGAGATCGGCAAGGACGCCGGCTTCCAGGTCCAGATCGAACCGATGCAATTCTCCGCGCTGGTGCCGTCGCTGACGTCGAACAAGATCGACATCATCTCGGCGGCGATGTTCGCCACCGCCGCGCGCAAGGAAGTGATCGATTTCTCGGAGGCCGTCTACACCTATGGCGAGGGTCTCGTGGTGCCGAAGGCCGACGCCAAGAACTATGCCTCGCAGGAAGATCTGAAGGGCGAGGTGGTCGGCGCCCAGGTCGGAACGGCCTTCGTCGATGCGTTGAAGAAGACGGGATTGTTCAGCGAGGTCAAGGTCTACGACACCATTCCTGATATTCTGCGTGACGTTAATGCGGGCCGCCTCAAGGCCGGCTTCGCCGACTTCCCGATCCTCGCCTACAATCTGAAGCAGGGCGCGTTTGGCGAAGTCCGGCTGGTGGATTCCTACAAGCCGGTCACCGTCGGCACGGTCTCGATCGGAGTCCGCAAGACCGACCAGGAACTGCTCGGCAAGATCAACGCTTCGCTCGCCAAGCTCAAGGCCAATGGCGCCCTCGACAAGATTCTCGACAAATGGGGTCTGAAGCCCAAAGCTTCCTGATTGAGCCCCGGCAACGCGTGATGAACTGATGCAAAATTTCCTGCGCGATGCCGTCGAGTTCATGCCGATCCTGCTGCAGGGCGTCTGGCTGACGGTCGTCGTCACCATCGGCTCGCTGCTGCTGTCGACCGTTCTGGGCCTGCTATGGGCCCTGATGCGGGTCTCCGGCATCCGCGTCCTGACCGGCTTGAGCGCCGGCCTGATCAACGTGATCCGCGGCATCCCGATCATCGTACTGCTGTTCTACCTCTATTTCGTGATGCCCGATTTCGGCGTCGCGCTGACGGCGCTGCAGGCCTCGATCATCGGGCTCGGCATCGCCTATTCAGCCTACCAGGCCGAGAATTTCCGCGCCGGCATCGAGGCGATCGACAAGGGGCAGATCGAGGCGGCGCAGACCATCGGGATGGGCTGGTGGCTGACCATGCGCCGCGTGGTGCTGCCGCAGGCGGTCAGGATCGTGCTGCCACCCTATGGCAACGTCATGATCATGATGCTGAAGGACTCCTCGCAGGCCTCCACCATCACGGTCGCCGAACTGGCGTTGCAGGGCAAATTGATCGCTTCCTCGACCTTCAAGAACACCAGCGTGTTCACGCTGGTCGCGCTGATGTACCTCACCATGAGCATCCCGCTGATCCTGCTGGTTCGCCATTTCGAGAACAAGGCGAAGCGCAAATGATCGAGCTCAGCAACGTCCATAAGAGCTTTGGTTCCAACGAGGTACTCAAGGGCATTACAGCTTCGGTTGAGAAGAGCGAGGTGGTCTGCATCATCGGTCCGTCAGGCTCAGGCAAGTCGACCATCCTGCGCTGCATCAACGGCCTGGAAAGCTACGATTCCGGCGAGATCCTGGTGGAGGGGGCAAAGGTCGACAACAAGGCTCCATCGATCGTGGCGATCCGAACCCAGGTGTCGATGGTGTTCCAGCGCTTCAACCTGTTTCCGCATCGCACCGCGCTGGAGAACGTCGTCGAAGGACCGATCTATGTGAAAAAGGAACCGCCGGCCGAGGCGATCGAGCGCGGCCGCGCGCTGCTGGCGCAGGTCGGCCTTGCCGAGAAGGCCGACGCCCATCCGGGTCAGCTTTCCGGCGGCCAGCAGCAGCGCGTCGCCATTGCCCGCGCGCTGGCGATGCAGCCCAAGGCGATCCTGTTCGACGAGCCGACCTCCGCGCTCGACCCTGAATTGGTCGGCGAGGTGCTCGGCGTCATGCGCAAGCTCGCCGATGACGGCATGACCATGGTCGTGGTCACCCACGAGATGGGCTTTGCCCGGGACGTCGCCGATCGCGTGCTGTTCATCGACGGCGGCGTCATCGTCGAGCAGGGGGCAGCGAAGTCCGTGCTTAACGCGCCGCAGCACGCGCGGACCCAGGATTTCCTGCACCGCGTGCTGCATCCCCTCTGAATTGAAGCTGCCGGACCTGATGACCGTGACCCACCATCCCCTTGCCCTGCCGCCGAGCCTCTATGCGGACACCGCCGTTGCGCCGGTCGCGACGCCGCCGCTCGATATCGACAAGACCGTATCGGTGGCGATCATCGGTGGCGGCTTTGCCGGGCTATCGACCGCGCTGCATCTCGCTGAAGCGGGAGCCGACGCGATCGTGCTCGAAGCCCAGCAGCCCGGCTGGGGCGCATCGGGCAATAATGGCGGCCAGCTTAATCCCGGATTGAAGCTCGATCCCGATACGATCGCGGCGACGTTCGGTGCGGATCTCGGCCGGCGCATGATCGCGTTCAGCTACAACACGCCGGTATTCACGCTCGACCTGATCCGCCGTCTCGCGATCCCCTGCGAGGCGCGGCAGAACGGCACGCTGCGCGCGGCCTATCATCCGTCCAGCACGGCAGGGGTCGAGATTACAGCCGAGCAATGCATCCGGCGCGGCATGCCGGTCACGGTGCTCGGCCGCGACGCCGTCCGCGAAGCGACCGGGACGGACCGTTATTTGCTGGCAATGAAGGATGCGCGCGGCGGCGACGTGCAGCCGCTGAGCTACGCGCGCGGTCTTGCGCGGGCGGCGATGGCTGCCGGTGCTGCCGTTCACGGCGAGACCCCGGCGACCTCGCTGCGGCGCGAAGGCGGACGATGGCGCATTGAAACCCCGCGCGCGGTGGTCCGGGCCGAAAAAGTCCTGATCGCCACCAACGGCTTTACCGATGATCTCTGGCCCGACCTGCGCCGCACCATCGTGCCGGTGTTCAGCTCGATTGCCGCGACTGAGCCTTTGCCCGACGAGGTCGCGCGAAAAATCATGCCGACGCGGTCTGTGCTGTACGAAAGCGGCCATATCACCGTCTATTATCGCATCGATGCGTCGAACCGCCTGCTGATGGGGGGCCGCGGTCCGATGCAATGGATCAAGGATCCAGCGCCGGTCTCATACCTCATGCGTTACGCGGAACGGCTTTGGCTTGGAATCCGCGGCGCGCGCTGGACGCACGGCTGGAACAGCCGCCTCGCCATGACGCCGGATCACTACCCGCATGTGCACGAACCCGGCGCCGGCGCGCTGGCCTATCTCGGCTGCAATGGCCGCGGCGTCGCGCTCGCAACCGCCATGGGGCAACAACTCGCGAAACGGCTGATCGGGGGCGAGAAGGCCGAGATCGACATGCCGATTACCGGCTTGAAACCCATTCGTTTTCACGCATTGTGGCCGGTGGCGGTCAAGAGCGTGGTGATGACGGGCCGGATCCGCGATCGGCTGGGACTTTAGGACATGAAGAACATCACGATCGGCGTGATCGGCGCCGGGCTGATCGGGCGCAAACATCTGCGCAAAATCGCCGAGCGGCACGACTACGAGCTCGTCGGCATCGCGGACGTGAATGCCGATGCGGTCTCCGCCGAGCACCCCAGGACGCGCGTTTTCGCCGATTACCGTCAGCTGCTGGACGAAGCACGGCCGGAAGCCGTGATCATCGCTTCCCCCAACCAGCTTCATGCGGAGAACGGCATCGAATGCGCCCGGCGGGGCATTCATATCCTGATCGAGAAGCCGGTCACCGATACGCTCGAGACGGCGGCCACCTTGATCACGGAAGTGCGAAAGGGCGGTGTCAAATCGCTGGTCGGACATCACCGCCGCCATCATTTGCCGGTCAAGACGCTGCAAGCGCTGCTGCGGGATGGCCGGATCGGGGATATCGTCGGTGTATCGGCGATCTGGGCGACGCATAAGCCGGCCGATTACTTCAAGATCGCGCCGTGGCGGAGTGAGGCTGGCGGCGGCCCGATCCTGATCAACCTGATCCACGAGATCGATTTCCTGCGCTACACCGTCGGCGAAATCGTAGCCGTCGAAGCCATCGCGTCGAATCGCCAGCGCGGCTTTGCGGTCGAGGATAGCGCTGCCGCGCTGATCGAATTCGACAATGGCGCGCTCGGCACCTTTTTCATCAGCGACAGCGCCGTCTCGCCCTGGACGACGGAGCAGGGTCTGGGTGAGGCGCCGGAATTCCCGTTCAGCGGCGAAAGCAGCTACCGCTTCATGGGCCGTCGCGGTGCGATCGAGTTTCCCGAACTCGTCCAATGGACGCAGGCGGGCGACGCGCAGGACTGGAACAAGCCGATCCAGGCCCAGCGCCTCCACGCGCCAACGATCGATCCCTATGTCGCCCAGCTCGATCATTTCCGCGATATCATCCGCGGCACCGCTTCCTCGTTGCAGCCGGTCGAGGACGGCGCGCGGTCCCTGCTCGCAACGCTTGCGATCGCCGAGGCGGCCACCGCCGGGCGGCGCATCGACTTGCGGGAGCGGTATGCGGCGCTTTCGCCATAGGTCCGCTCAGAATCAGTGAAAGTTATCAGAGACCAGAGATAACAATTGGTCCAAATGGTTGAAAAAGAAGATGCTTTAGCTCTATCGTGCGGCCCTCGGGACGCGCCTGGGACCTTCCGGAGCTAATTGCATGACCAAACGCTCGATCGCCACGGTTTCGCTGAGCGGCTCGCTCGACGAAAAGCTGCGTGCCATCGCCGGGGCCGGATTCGATGCGGTCGAGATCTTCGAGAATGACCTGCTGACGTTCAACGGCAGCCCCCGTGACGTCGGGCAGCTCTGCCGCGACCTCGGCCTTTCAATTTGCGCGTTCCAGCCGTTTCGCGATTTCGAGGGCATGCCCGAACCGCAGCGCGCCCGCAACTTCGCGCGCGCGGCGCACAAGTTTGATCTGATGCAGGAATTGGGGACCGACTTGCTGCTGATCTGCAGCAATGTTTCACCGGCTTCCCTTGGGGGAATCGACCGCGCCGCCGCGGATTTCCGTGCGCTTGGCGAACTCGCGGCTTCGCACGGCCTGCGCGTCGGTTTCGAGGCGCTGGCCTGGGGGCGTCACGTCAATGACTATCGCGACGCCTGGGAAATCGTGCGCCGCGCCGATCACAAATCGATCGGGGTCATTCTAGACAGTTTTCACGCGCTGGCGCCGGGATTTCCGGTCAGCGCGATCCAGTCGATTCCCGCGGACAGGATCTTCCTGGTTCAGCTTGCCGACGCACCGAAGCTTG
Source organism: Bradyrhizobium sp. AUGA SZCCT0222 (assembly GCF_018130205.1). Taxonomy (NCBI): domain Bacteria; kingdom Pseudomonadati; phylum Pseudomonadota; class Alphaproteobacteria; order Hyphomicrobiales; family Nitrobacteraceae; genus Bradyrhizobium; species Bradyrhizobium sp. AUGA SZCCT0222. The sequence continues at coordinate 120,908 of NZ_JAFCLX010000010.1, read as the reverse complement.
GTCTCGACGTGTTGTCCTGGAGCCGGCACTTCCGTTGCTTCCCGGGGCAGGGCGACCTGCCGGTGGGGGCCTTCATGGACGCTGTGGCCGCGACCGGATACAGCGGCCCGCTGTCGCTGGAAATATTCAACGACCAGTTTCGCTCCGGCTCGCCGGTCCGCACCGCGACCGACGGGCTGCGTTCGCTGATCTTGCTGGAGGATGAACTCGCCAAGAGTTCGTCCAGGGCATCGACGAACAGGCTGCAGCCCAAAGCGCAGAGCCGCGGCGTCGGCTTCGTCGAATTCGCCGTCGATGAAACCAAAGCGAGGAACCTGTCGGCGCTGCTCGGCCAACTCGGCTTTCGCAAGACCGGTTCCCACCGCAGCAAGGATGTCGAACGCTGGTCGCAGGGCCATATCGAGCTGGTCATCAATTGCGAACCGGACGGCTTTGCTCATTCGCACTACGTCACGCACGGCCCGGGCGTCTGCGCCATCGCGATCGACATCGACGACGCCGGGAAAACCATGGCCCGCGCGGAAGCGCTGAAGGCCCACACCTTCTATCAGCCGGTTGGGCCCGGTGAGCTCGAGATTCCCGCGATCCGGGGCGTCGGCGGCAGCCTGCTGTATTTTCTGGAGGCGGCGGGCAAGAACTGGGACACCGATTTCGAAGCGTTGCGCAGCGATGCCGCGACCGACCGTCTCGAGGTGGTCGACCATATCTCGCAGTCGATGCCTTATGACGAGATGCTGTCCTGGCTGTTGTTCTACACCGGCATACTCGATCTGCAGCGCCTGCCGCAGATGGAGATCGCCGATCCGGTCGGGCTGGTGCAGAGCCAGGCGCTGATCAACGGCAATCAGGGCTTGCGCGTGATCCTGAACGGCTCGTCGGCGACGCGGACGCTGTCGGCCCGATTCATCAACGAATTCTTCGGCTCCGGGGTTCAGCACATTGCATTTTCATGCAGCGATATTTTCACAGCTGTCGCGGACATGCGCTCGCGCGGTGCGGATTTCCTGAAGATTCCGGACAATTATTACGACGATATCGAAGCCAAATACGATCTTGATGCCGCGACGATGACGGCCCTGCGCGACAATCAGATTCTGTACGATCGCGAAGGCGACGGCGAATTCTTCCAGGTCTACACCCACACCTTCGATGACCGATTCTTCTTCGAGATCGTCCAGCGGCGGGATTATCAAGGATTTGGCGCCGCCAATGCCGCGGTGCGCCTCGCGGCGCAGACGCGGGAGTCGCGGCCCTTGACCATTCCCCGCGCGTGAAAAAATCTAGAGCGCGATCGATCCGATACTCGCGCCGCCGCAAACATAGAGCGCCTGGCCGGTGATGAAATCGGCATCGCGGCTCGAGAAGAACATCACGGCGCGCGCCACATCGGTCGGCCGGCCGATGCGACCGACCGGGATCGAGCGGGCGAGTTGATCGACCTTCGGGCTGCCCTGCGGAATGACCTCGTGGAACATGTCGGTCTCGACCGGTCCAGGCGCCACCACATTGACCGTGATGCCGTGGGCCGCCGTCTCCAGCGCCCAGGTCCGCGCCATGCCGAGCATGCCGGATTTCGTGGCCGAATAGGCGGTGCGGGTGGCGGCGCCAAGTGCGGCGCGCGAGGCGATCAGGACGATGCGTCCGAAATGCCGCTGCTTCATGCCGGGCAGCGCGGCCTGCACCAGCGTCAATGCGGCGCCGAGATGAAGCTGGCTGAGCGCTGCGATGTCATCGACCGTTACCTGTTCGATCAGGTTGGGCCGGATGATCCCGGCATTGTGGATGATGTGTGAAACTTCATGCCGTGCAGCTACATCCCGGGCCGCATCCGCTGTCGCCTTCGGATCGAACAGATCCACCAGAACCGGCTCGAGGTTGGCGTGCGTCCAGTCCGGCAGGCGCCGGTCGAGCGAGATGATTTGGTGACCGGCCGCAAGCATCGCCTCGGCGATGGCCCGGCCGATGCCGCCGCTGGCGCCCGTGACGATGGCAACGTTGCGCTCGCTCATGATTCCCTCATCCGGCCTTCTGCACCGGCCGCTTCTTCAGCGACCTTGTATCGACGCACTGATCAGAACCGATCGTCGCAGCAACCAGCTCCTTGAGCGCACCGCGCTGGATCTTCTGCGTCGAGGTCAGCGGCATCGCCGATACGAACGCGACATAGCCGGGCGCCTTGTAATAGGCGAGGCGGCTCAGGCTCCATGCGACGAGATCGGCCGCGATCTGCTTGCGTGCCGCGGCGTCCGGGGAGGCTCCCTCGCTCACCACGCAGGCGAAGACCTCGTCGCCGCGCACCGGGTCCGGGGCAGGCGCCACCGCAACCTGCCTCACGGCCGGGTGCTGCATCAGCACGCTCTCAACCTCGACCGCCGAGATATTTTCGCCGGAGCGGCGGATCACGTTCTTCTTGCGGTCGACGAAATGAAACGCCCCATCCGGACCGCGCCGCACCACGTCGCCGGTGTGAAACCAGCCGCCATCCCAGGCCTCCGCAGTGGCTTCCGCGTCCTTGAGATATTCGCGGAAGAAACCGTAGCGCGGCGCTGCGCCGGCGTGACGCACGAGAAGTTCACCGGGCTCATCGACACCGGCGTCTGCGCCAGCATCGGTAACGGTGCGAGCCTCGAGTTCGGATCCGAGGCGGCCGAAGCAGCTTGTGCCGGTGTGGCGGGGCTCCTGGGAGGCGACGACCACGGCGCCGGCGCCGGTTTCGGTCATCGCCCAGGCTTCGACCAGCGGAAAGCCGAACCGCGCCTCAAACGGATCGTGCAGCGCCTTGTCGACACCGGCGCCAAACCCGAAGCGGACGTCATGGCGCTTGTCGTCGGCGCTTTCGGGGGCGCCCATCAGCATCGGCGGCATCACGCCGAGATAATGCACGATGGTGGCACGGCTTTCCTTGACGCTGGCCCACCAGCTCTTGGGGTGGAAACGGTCGAGCACGATCAGGCAGCCACCGGTGGTCACCATCGCCATCGCGGAATAGGCCATCGCATTCATGTGGAATACCGGCAGCGGCGTCAGCATCCGCTCGGAGCCATGGTTCAGCGCGATCAAGCCGCCGACCGTGGCGTACCAATGACCGGCATAGAGAAAATATTCGTTCGGCAGCACGCAGCCTTTGGGCCGGCCGGTGGTGCCAGACGTGTAGAGCAGGGCGCACTCGCTGTCGCGATCGGGCGTGCCCGGCCGCGGGGCCGAAGCGCGGATCGCCGCCGGTTCGTCATCCGGCCCGACGACAGGAATGTCGCGCCCGATCGCCTTGGCCGCGGCCGCGACATCGTCCTGACGCGAAGGAATCACGACCGCCGCGACGATCTCGGAATGGCCGATCAGATACTCCAGTTCCGCGGCGCGCATGTCCGGATTGATGGGTACCAGCGACACGCCGAGCGCATTGAGCGCAAACCAATGCAGGAAGAAGCCCGGACGATTCTCCATGAGGATGCCGACCCGATGGCCACGGCCGTAGCCCTTGGCACGATAGGCGTTGGTCAGCACGCTGATCCGCGCCAGCCCGTCACCATAGCTGATCTCGCCGGCGGCAATGCCATAGGCCTGCGCCGTCTCGGGCAGAACGGCGAGAAACGGCTTGTCGCCGTGGCGCGTAGCGGCGCGCGTAAAGACCTCGAAGACGGTTGCCGGAGACTCGATCGGGAGCTGCATCACCGTCTCACATGAACAGTTGGATGTTGCCGAAGGCGGCATCGCAATTGACGATGTCGACCCGCTTCAGCTTGATCTTGAGCGCGCCGTCCACCACGGCCAAGGTGTGCGTGGCCCAGGCGGCGTAGAGGTCCTGCTGATCGAGGCGGGTCTCGACATAATGCATCGGCGTCCAGGTGACGTACTCGTTCGATGCTTCGTTGCGGCTGTCGACCTGCGGCGTCTGCAGCACGTGATGACAGCGGCTCTTGGGCTTCTGCGAGAAGGTGCGATTTCCCTTGAGCCGCTCGACGCGGATCTTGAGCAGCAGCTTGTCCTCGTACATCAGCGACGTCGTCAGCCGCGGATCGGTCTGGCCCCATTCAAGCGGCATCCAGTAAAAACCGTCCTCGGCGAACAGGTCGAGCCATTCCTCGAAACGGTGCTGGTCGATCAAGCGGGTTTCGCGAATGACGAAATCGATCAATTGCTGGTCGGTGGGCGCGGTCATGGCAGCACTCACATCGACATCGTCATGAATTTCGACCAGGCACGGAACTGGTTCCGCATCTGCCATTCGGTGGTGCCGTTGGTGACGGCTGTCGTATCCGGTATTTCGGAAGGGTCGTAGAGCCGCTGCAGGTTGACCCATTGGTTGGCGTCGACATGCAGGCCTTCCTGCGCACGCTCGTACATTTCGAGATCATCATGGCCGACGACGGAAGTCGGCGCGTTGATCAGCCGGTTGTACATCAAGGTACGTTCCAGCAGCATGTCGGGTGCATCGACGAGGCGGAAGGTCCAGCTTTCCACCAGCGTCTTGTTGGCTGCGATCGGCTTGAACACGCGAACCAGCTGGATCGGTCCCTTGATCATGATGTTGGGAAAATACACCGTGTTGTGGCGGTTCTCGCCCAGGATCGCCTTGGCGCGTTCCTCACCATGGGCGGCCGTCATCTTCTCGAAATAGCCGGGCACCGCTGAATAGTCGGAATGGATCGAGTGATGCACGCCGGTATGACCGTGGCCGTTGGGCCAGACGCGGATGCCCATGTTCTCGAAGAACTCGTAAGGCGCCATGAAGGGTGCGTAGATCTCCACCGCCATCGGCTTCTTGGCGCCGGGAGGCGCGTTCTTCCACACCTCGATCGCGGTGCCGGCCGACGATTCATGCGCGACCATGGGATGGCAGGTGTCGGTCTGGTTCTCGACCAGCATTTTCCAATTGCAATTGTGCATGTAGCGCAGCACGCCGCCGGCAACTTCGAGCCGGCCGGCCGGGGAGCGGTCGACCATGTTGTCGAAGCTCGACAGGCTGTCGCCGAAAAATTCCTCGAAGCCGGGGCCGACATCGTTGAGTTTTGCAAATACGAATCCGCGATAATTGTGCACGTGCTTGACGGGGCTCATGCCGCGGCCGGCGTGGCTCTGCTCGACGCCGGTGTTTTCATAGCCCTTCTTCAGGGGGATCGCGAGCAGCGAACCGTCGGTCTTGAAACTCCAGGCGTGATAGGGACAGCGGAAGAATTTTCCGGTGTTGCCGCAGGATTCGGTGGTGATGCGGGTGCCTTTGTGCGGGCAGCGATTGTGCAGCACCTTCACGGTGTTGTCGGTGTGGCGCACCATCAGGATCGGCTGGGTGCCGATGGTGGTGCCGTAATAGTCGCCCGGTTTCGCGACCTGGCTGTCATGGCCGACATAGGCCCAGGTGTTGGCGAAGACGTGCTCCATTTCGAGTTGGAACACCTCTTCGTCGATATAGACGTCGCGGTGCACCTCGGTCTCGCGAACGAGGCCTTTGATTGCTTCGAGATTTCCGCGATATCTGGCCATCAACACCTCCTCAGGAATCAAAGATCGAGCACGAGCCGCGGGCTTTTCGACCGCGAGACGCAGATTTGCATGACCTTGCCATCGGCCTTTTCGGTATCGGTCAGGATATAGTCGCGATGGTCCGGCGTGCCTTCGATCACGCTGACCTGGCAGATGCCGCAATCGCCGCGCTGGCAATCATGCATGGGATCTTCACCGGCTTCGATCAGCACCGCGAGAATGGTCTTGTCGGGCGGAATAAGGAAGGTCTTGCCGGAATTGTTCAGCACAACCTCGAACGGCAGGTCGCCGGCGAGGGGGACGGCGGTGGCAAAAATCTCGAACCGCAGGCGACCGTCGGCCCAGCCGAGATCCTTGGCTCTCTGGATCGCCGCATCGATCATCGGCTTGGGCCCGCAGACGTATAGCGGTTCGTCAGAGGTCAGCGAGGTCATCAGGCCCTTCACGTCGAAGATGCCGCTGGCGTCGTCGGTGTGAACGCTCAAATGTTCGCCGCACAGCGCCTCGCTTTCGCTGAGAAAGGCGAGTTGGTCGCGCGAGCGGCCGGCATAGATGAAGCGGTAGGGATGCTTGCTGGCGGTGAACGTCGTTGCCATCGAGAGCACGGGCGTCACCCCGATGCCGCCGGCAAGCAGCACGACCGGTTTCGACGCCGGCTCCAGCCGAAAATTATTCCGTGGCGCGGCGACCGAGAGGACGTCGCCGACCTTGAGATCGTGCATGAATTGGGAACCGCCCTGGCTCGGCTGTTCCAGCCGCACGCCGAGACGGTAGGCGTGCGGGCGCGTGGTCGCGGCCGGATCGAGCGAGGTGTTGATCAGCGAGTAGGAGCGTTCGCCGCCATCGGGCAGGCGTATTTTGACATGCGCGCCGGCCTCCCAGGAGGGCAGCGGCTCGCCGTGCGGACGGGCGAGCTTGATCGCGCGGATCAACGAGGTTTCCGCGTGGATGTCGGTCACGGTGAGGTCGAACTGGTCCATCGTATCAATCACAGAAAGGTTTCAACCGTGGCAAGCGCGCCGTCGAGCGCCTTACCCTCTTCATCTGATAGCGCGGCCTTGCAAAGGCGACGCAGCCACTCCGCACCATCCGCGCGATCGGCGAGACGCGGTGCAACCGCGATCACCCTGTCGAATTTCGAGGCGCCGCGCGCGTGGGTGTCGGAATAACCCTTCACCAGCCGGCGTGCCTCGAGAATGGCGACGGCAAGCTCGTAATCCTTTGCGGCGGTCGCGCGGGCGAGATCGAGCCAGGCATCGCGATGCGCGACTTCGCGCTTGTGACGAAGCGTGCCGCGACGAAAGCGTTTCATGCCACCCAGCACATACAGCGGTAGGAACCAGCGCACGGTACCGGTCTGCACGCGTCGTCCGCGATTGACCAGGCGGTCGAGCGCCTTGCACAGGCCAGGCTTACCTTCGAGCCAGAGGCCAAGGCCCGCGGGAAGCGTACCCAAAACTTCCTCCATGCGCGGATGCATGAATTCGGTGGTGTAGACGAGCTGGTCGGGCTTTGCGAGAACCTCGCCGCGGACGCGCTCGAACCGGCTTGCGCGGGTCTTGAGGTCGGCGACGCGGATGACGTCGTCATAGGCCATGGCCACGGCGACATGTTTTGCCGCCGCCCGCGTCAACGCAGGATCGCTGCCACGTTCCAGGCGCATAAAGCCTGCGACGAGATCGAGGTATTCCCGGCCATAGCCGACGTCCTGAAAATCGACGACCTTGCGCAAGCCTGCGGCGAAGATGCCGTGCAGGGAGGCGGGGAAGGTCGTCCGGGCGTCGGCGACGAGTGCATCGAAAGCCGCATCGCCGACCGGTGTGAGCGCCGGATACAGCTTGCCGGCTGAAGCCGGCTTGGGCGGCGCGGGCGGTGTCGCGGATGCGGCATCCGCCTGCGTGCGCTCAAAACCCGCCGCGAACGCGCGCAGACTCGGCTCGATGCCGATGCCGGCGGCGCGGATCGTCGCTTCATAGGCCTCGCGGCCGAACGGGAGCGAGCCGCTGCCGGCGAGTGCGCCGAACAACACGGCCGAGATGGCGCTGCCGGTGCTGTCGGCGAGCGTGGCCATGTCGAAGGCGACGAAACGTTTTGCGGCTGCCCCTGCAGCCACATAAACCTTGCTGGAATCGCTGATGCCGTCGCCGGGCACCAGCTTCTCCTGGATTGCGAAGGAACGATGCGACGAGGCGATCAGCGTGGTCTTGTCGGGTGTGACGAGGCCGCGCTGGATGGCGCGGCCGGCCTCCATCAGTTCGGCGCCGACCACGACGTCGACTTCGCCGGGAACCGGCATCAGCGATAGCACCGGGTAGGCGGCATCCGGGCGGGCAGGGATCATCTCGACGTAATAGATGGTCGCGCCGGTGCGCTGGGCGACGCCGGGCACCGAGGTAGATTGGGCGATCCAGTTCTGGCTTTCCGCGAGCGCCACGATCCAGTCGACCAGCACGCCGCCGCCCTGGCCGCCCATCGCGAGCACGGCGATCGAAAGCGGTCGGGTCAGATCGATGGCGGGGGGCTGCAGCATGATGTTCATCCGGTCATGCCCTCAAACCAGCGCGAGACGGCGACGGTCGCGGCGTCGCTGCAGGAAGCCGATGACGCCGCCGCGCAGCTTCGCCATGAACTGATCGAAGCCGGTCGGGTTGTGGATGATATCGGCGCGGTAGAATGACGGGCACAGCACGGCGGCCTCCGCCACCTCACCGCAATTGCCGCAACCGACGCAGCTATTGTCGATCGCGGCGACCGGATCGTCCTTCAGCGGATCGCTGGTGTGCTTCACCGAAAGCGAGGGGCAACCGGACAGGCGGATGCAGGCATGGTCGCCGGTGCAGACGTCCTCATCGACGCCAAAGCGCTCACGCACGACGCGCTCGCCGCCCTTCACGGCCTTGTTGAACAGCGGCTTGATCCGGCGCTGCTTGTTCAGCATGCATTCGGACGAGGCGACGATGATCTTCGGTCCCTTCTCGGTGCTGGTGAGGGCTTCCTTCAACGTGTCGCGCATTTTGGTGACGTCGTAGGTGCGGTCGATCTGGCGCACCCATTTGGCGCCGACGCCTTTGACCGCCTCCGTGATCGGGTGATTGGTCGAGCGCGATTTGTTGTCGGCGCGGGACGACAGGATGTCCTGGCCGCCGGTGGCCGAGGTATAATGGTTGTCGACCACCAGGATGACGCCGTCATGCTGGTTGTAGACGGCATTGCCGATGCCGCTGCTCAGGCCGTTGTGCCAGAATCCGCCGTCACCCATGATTGAAATCGAGCGCTTGTCGGCCTTCACATTGAACGCGGACGCTGAGGCCGGGCCGAGGCCGTAGCCCATGGTGGTCGCGCCGATGTTGAACGGCGGCAGGATCGAGAACAAATGGCAGCCGATATCGGCCGCGACATGATGCGGGCCGAGATCCTTTTCGACCAGCTTCATCGCCGCGAAGATCGGCCGCTCCGGGCAGCCGGTGCAGAATCCAGGCGGTCGCGCCGGCACCACTTCAGCCAGCGCCTTGATCTTGTCGTGCGCCAGAATCGACGGGTCGTTCGGCGCGCGGATGTGGTCGGGCAGTACTTCGGGCGCGGCGGAGGTGAGGAATTTGCGAACACCGGCCGCCATCACGGCCGCAGTATATTCGCCGCCGATCGGCAGTTCGCCCTTGCCGTAGATTTTTGTGGGGACATCGGCCTTGCGCAGGACCTTATGCAGGGCCTGTTCGATGTAGTCAGGCTGGCCTTCTTCGACCATCAGCACGGCGCGCTTCGATTGGCAGAAGTCGATCAGCTCGTCGTCGATCAAGGGGTAGGTCACGTTCATGACGTAGAGCGGAATGCGGGTATTACCCCAGACATCTGCCAGGCCAAAACCCTGCAGCGCGCGTATCACACCATTGTACATGCCGCCCTGCAGGATGATGCCGACGTCGTCGATATCGCCTTCGAATACCTCGTTGAGCTTGCGCTCTTTTATGAAGGAAACCGCGGCCGGCCAGCGCTGCTCGATCTTTTCCTTCTCGTGCATGTAGGAGGCCGGCGGCAGCACGATACGGTTGGTGTCGCGGCGCGGATTTTCCAGCGCCTGCGCCATCGTGAACGCCGGCGGTTTGTTGTCCTTGGCGGCGAAGCGGCCATGGACGTGGCAGGAGCGGATGCGGACTTCGAGCATCACGGGTGTATTGCTCGCTTCCGACAGCTCGAAGCCGTCCTCGACCGCTTTCACGATGGATTCGAGGTTGGGGCGGGGATCGAGCAGCCAGATCTGGGATTTCATCGCAAAGGCGTGGCTGCGCTCCTGCATGATTGAGGAGCCTTCGCCGTAGTCTTCGCCGATCACGATCAACGCACCGCCGGTGACACCGCCGGAGGCGAGATTGGACAGCGCATCGGAGGCGACGTTGGTGCCGGCGGTCGATTTCCAGGTCACTGCGCCGCGGATCGGGTACATCACGGATGCCGAAAGCATCGCGGCCGCGGCCGCCTCGTTCGCCGAGGTTTCGAAGTGCACGCCAAGATCGCCGAGAATGTCCTGCGCATCGGCCAACACGTCCATCAGATGCGAGATCGGCGCGCCCTGATAGCCGCCGACATAGCCGACGCCGGACTGCAGCAGCGCCTTGGTGATGGCCAGAATCCCCTCGCCATGGAAGACATCCCCGTTGCCTAGTTTGAGGTCCTGGACCTCTCGGGCGAAAGAGCGTTCAGCCATGACGCATTTCCTTCGGCTCAAGCGACGGCGGCAGATCGGTCAAAATGCTAAGCCGACATATTTTAAGTGTCAAATAATTATCCATTACTTGGCACCCCGCTTCAGCCGGTAGCCGGCCGCTTCGCGATCCCAGGTCGACGCGGTCACGCCGCGCTCGCGCAGCTCGTATTTCCGGATCTTGCCGTTCTCCGTCCGTGGCAGGTCCGCGACAAAATCGATGAAGCGGGGCACCGCGAAATAGGGCAGCCGCGGCGCGCAGAACTGCATCAGTTCGACGGGCGGGATCGCCGCTCCCGGCCGCACCACGATCGCGGCCATCACTTCATCCTCGGCAAGTTCCGAGCGCACGGGAAAGACCGCCGTCATCTCGATGTCAGGGTGAGCCAGCAGCACCTGCTCGACCTCATAGGACGAGATATTCTCGCCGCGGCGGCGGATCGCGTCCTTGAGCCGGTCCACGAAGCGGAAATAGCCGCATCCGTCACGGATGACCCGATCGCCGGTATGGAACCAGAGATTCCGCCAGGCTTCCACGGTCTTCTCGGCCATGCCGAAATAGCCGCTCGCGAACGCAAACGGCTCGTCGGCGCGCAGCACCAGTTCACCGGCCTCGCCATCCGGCAATTCAACGTCGCTGATATCGACGACGCGGGCCTGAAAACCATCGACGATGCGACCCATGGTTCCCGGCTTCTGCGTTTCCGGCGATGCGCCGATGACGAAATTGGTTTCGGTCGAGCCGTAACCCTCGAGCAGCGTAACCCCGGTGCGTGCAGCAAATGCTGCGCCGAGACCCGCGGGAACGCCTGGTCCGAGTCCGGTGCGGACTTTGTGCCGGCGTTCGTCCGCTCGCGGTTCACCCGCCAACAGGATCGGCACCATGGCGCCGAGCAGATAGATCACGGTTGCTTCGCTCTGGATCATGGCCGGCCAGAAGCCGGAGGCCGAGAAACGCGGTTCGAGCACCATGCGCGCGCCGCTGAGAAGCGCCTGCGCGAAAGTATTGAGGGCATTGATATGGAACAGCGGCAGGGTCGTGCAAAGCACGTCGTCTGCCGTCAGGCCAAAAATGCGGCCGGAGTGGATGCCCCACCAATAATATTGTGCATGCGGGCACATCACGCCCTTGGATGGACCGGTGGTGCCGCTGGTATAGATGATCGCGAACGTGTCGCCGGGGCTGACGGGCGCTGCCGAAATCGGGGCTGTGCGTGGCGGCATGGCTTCCATCAACGGCGCTGCACCCTTGGGCGGGGCATCGGCGCCGATCACCCAGATCGAACCAAGTGAGGCCATGCCTTCGGAGACATGGGCCAGGCGTTCGACGAATTGCGCCTCGATCGCGAACAGCCGTGCACCGCTATTCGACAGGTAGTAACCGATCTGCGGTCCCATCGCGGCGGTGTTGATCGGGACAGCGATGGCGCCGATCCAGCCACACCCCAAAACGATCTCCAGCATTTCGAGGCGATTGGAGCAGAGGATCGCGACCCGGTCGCCGGCCGAAACGCCGGCCGCGCGCAACGTCGCGGCACGGCCGGCCGCGATGTCGCGCGCCTCGCGGAACGTCCATGAATCAGTTGCGCACGAGACCAAGGTCCGGTCGCCGTGGCTTCCGGCCTGAATCTCGAGCATGCGCGGCAGCGTCCGGTCATCAGGTGGAAGCTCAATCATGCCGGGCGCATGGAGGCTCATGGGCGCGAAGCTCCCGCAGGATTTGAAGGCACCAGCGCCAGAACGCGCAATGGGCTGCCGCTGCCCTGTTGGATCTTGAGCGGCGGCGCGATCAGCGAACTGCCGGTCGGCGGCAGCAGGTCGAGATTGGTCAGGCATTGCAGGCCATAGCGTCCGGCACCGTGCATGTAGTAGTGGCACGGATAGGGAGGCAGGAAGTGCGCCGCCTGGCCCGCATCAGTGCCGATGGTTTCAGTACCGAAGCCGAGCACGTCGCGCTCGTTCAGCAGGAAACGCACGGCGTCAGGATCGGGACCGGGTGTGTGCTGCCCGACGTCGTCGAAATTCTGATAGGCCGCCGGATCGGTCTTCTTCGACCAGTCGGTGCGCATCAGCACCCAGCACCGCGTCGGGATTTTGCCGTGCACGGCTTCCCAGGCCTTGATGAAATCCGGCGTCAGCAGGAAGTCGGCATCCTGTGCGGATTCTTTCGAGCAGTCGATGACCACGGCGGGCGCGATGAAATCGGCAACCGGGATCGTATCGGTGGAGCTGTTGGGGAGGTCGCGGCCCGAGACCCAGTGGATCGGGGCGTCGAAATGCGTTCCGGTATGTTCGCCAAAGGACAAATTGTTCCAGTACCAGGCGCCGCCGCGTTCGTCGTAACGCGAAATCTCTTCCATACGGAAGGCGCGGCTCTGGCCTATTTCCGGCGGCATCACGATGCTCGGAAAATCGGGTCCAAGCGTCTGCGTCAGATCGACGATGCGGATCGCGCCGGTCGCGAGTGCCGTGGTGAAGCCTGCGAGAATTTCCATGCCGGGCGCCGGATCGTGCGGTTTCATCGGCCAAGCTCCCGTTCCAGTGCCTTGGGATTGTCGCGGAAACGGGCGAGCCAGTCCTGCGCGATATCGCCGGGATAGACGTCCTCGACCGATCCCTTCAGCGCGCCGACGATGGCGCGCGCGACTGCGGACGGCGCCAATTTCGGCGGCAGCAGCAGCTGATTCCATTCGTCGTCGATAGGTCCCGGAAAGATGTTGACGACCCTGATGCCGGCGACGCGCATTTCGGCGCGCAGCGCCTGCGCGACCGAAAGGGCCGCGGCCATCGACGCCGAATAGGTCGCGTGCTGCGGAAAATTGGACAGCGCATAGATCGACAGCAGATTGACCCAGGCCACCGCGCTGGTTTCGCCATCGGCGCCACGCGACTGCATGACCGGACCGAACGCCTGGGCCAGCCGCAACAGGCCGAAGCAATTGGTCTCCATCTCCGCCCGCGCGGTTTCGACGCCGGCGCGGCCGAAAATGCCAAATGTGCGATGATGTTCTGATGTGTTGATCACGATGTCGACCTTGAAGCCGAGTTCGGCGGCAAGCTCATTGACCGACTTGGTGTCGGTGACATCGAGCGGGACCAGCGTCACCTTGGGTAGCTCGGCGATCGCCGGCCAGCCCGGCGGGTTCTTCCAGGGTTCGCAATGGCCGGCCCAGACGAGATCGGCGCCGGCTTCCAGCACCGCCTTCACGACAGCCTGGCCGACGGGCGACTTGGCATCGGTGACCAGCACTTTGCGGAATCTCGGATCCGACGTGAAGTTGCGCAGCTTTGGCTCGTCGGCGAGTGCGGTATTGCCACCATCCGGCTTGGCGACGAGTGCGGCCTGGCCGGCGCGGTCGAGCACAGCCTCCACTATGACCGGAGACGGCGCCGGGCCACAGCGCGCGTCGAGGTGGACGACGAGGCTGACGCCTTCGGCCAGGCGGACCAGTCCAAGCCGCCAGGGCATGCGTTCGCGAAAGAACAACTCTTGGGAGTGATGCAACGTGGTCTCGCTGACGAGTTCGCCGCGTCCGCTCATCACGGTCCATTCGAGTTCGGCCGACAGACAGCGAACGCAGGCCTCGCGCGGCGGATATTGCACGGCACCGCAGGCCGCGCAGCATTGCAGTTCGAGGTTACCAAGTGCCGCGCCGCGAACGAGGCCGAGCGCGATGCGGCTGCGGCGGTCCGGCGGCAGTGTCGGCGCACGCGTCTTCAGGATCGGGTTCTTGCGCTTCGGCCGTTTGATTGTTTCACTCATCATCAAGTCCCAATCATGTCGCGGCGAGAATGGCGGCGCCGGTGCATAGTCCCCGGTCGAAGTTGATCATGCCGAATCCGGAGACCAGCGCGTGACGGGCGTTCGCGACCCGGGCGCCAAGCGGCTGTCCCGTGACCTGCCGGAGCGCTTCGACGATCCCGAGCGTGCCGCCGGCGGCGCCGGCCTGGCCGACAGATAATTGTCCACCCGATGTGTTGAAGGGAAAGCTGCCGTTCGCTTCGAAAGTGTTGCGACGAATGAAGTCCGGCCCTTCGCCCTTGCCGCAGAAGCCGAGATCCTCGATCTGCAACACGCAGATGACCGGATAGTCGTCATAGGCCTCGAGCAGGTCGATGTCTTCGGGCCCGATGCCTGCGCTTTCGTACAGGCGATCTCGGTCCATCGCCCAGCCGCCGCGGTGCTGCACGGGATCATCAGGGAAGGCGTTATGCCGCTCGATGGCACCTCGCAGCCGCGCGTGCGGCAATCCGAGGCGCCGGGCCCGGTCCTCGCTCATGACAAGAAAGGCTTCGGCGCCGGCGCAAGGCATCACGCAATCGAACAGCCGCAGCGGGTCGGCCACCGGCCGGGCGTTAAGATACTCGTCCAGGGTCAAAGGCTTCTTGAACAGCGCATGGGGAAACTGCAACGCGTTCGAGCGCTGCGCGACGCAGAGCTTGCCGAAATCCTCAGGCTTCGCCCCATAGGTCCGCATGTAATAGGCCGTGAGGAAGGCGAAACTGGTATTCGGCCCGCCGGCGCCATAGGGATAGACCGCGTCCTGCGCGAACATGCTGAAGGTCGCCGTGCTGAGCCGGAAGCTGTCGACATGGTTGGTGTCGCCGGCGATACAGGCGACGATCTCGGCGTCACCCGCCTGAACCGCGCGCGCTGCACGCCTTAGGCTGACAATGCCGGAAGCTCCGCCCATCGGCACGTGATCGAGCCAGCGCGGCGAAAGGCCGAGATGCTGGGTCAGGCCGACGGCGCTGTCGGGTGCCAACGTGAAGCTCCCGACGCACAGGCCGTCGATTTCATCCTTGGAGATCCCGGCGCCATCAA
This sequence comes from Bradyrhizobium sp. AUGA SZCCT0222, assembly GCF_018130205.1. NCBI lineage: Bacteria > Pseudomonadati > Pseudomonadota > Alphaproteobacteria > Hyphomicrobiales > Nitrobacteraceae > Bradyrhizobium > Bradyrhizobium sp. AUGA SZCCT0222. Next base: position 105,903 of record NZ_JAFCLX010000010.1, on the reverse strand, counting down.
CCAGGGCCTTCAGCGCGCGGGCGATGAACCAGTGCGCGCCGCGGATGGAGAAGCGCTCATAGGGCACGGTGACGGGAACCGCGACGGCGACCCCGTCATAGCTTGCAATTCGGTTTGCCATGGCGGTCAATGCCCTCCGCCAAGATAAGTTGCCTGCACGCGGGCGTCGCCGAGCAGGCTGCTAGCTTCACCGTCAAGCACGATCTCGCCGGTTTCCAGGACATAGCCGTAGTCGGCGATTTCGAGCGCCGCCTTCGCATTCTGTTCGACCAGCAGGATCGAGACGCCGGCATCGCGCAGGCCCGCGACGATGCGCAGGATGTCGCGCACGATCAGCGGCGCGAGGCCGAGGCTGGGCTCGTCGAGCATCAGGAGCCGCGGCGCCGACATCAGCGCGCGGCCAAGCGCGAGCATCTGGCGTTCGCCACCCGAAAGCGTGTCGGCGCGCTGGGAACGACGTTCGGCAAGGCGAGGAAAACGTCCATAGGTCTCCTCAAGCGCGCGGTCAACGAAGGCACGATCCGAACGGCGCGGATAGGCACCCAGCACGAGATTATCGTAGACCGTCAACTCTCCAAACAACTCCCGCGTCTCGGGCACCAGGCAGAATCCGTGCTCGACGCGGGCCTCAACGTCCAGCTTCAACAGGTCCTGGCCCTCGAAGATCAGCCGGCCGCGCGATGGCAGGAGGCCGATGGTGGCCGCAAGAAGGGTGGTCTTGCCCGCGCCGTTCGGCCCGATCACCGTGACGATCTGACCCCTCTGCAGCGACAGCGACACGCCGCGCACGGCCTCGACCTTGCCGTAAGCGACATGAAGATCTGTGATTTCGAGCATCGCGCTCATAATACGCCTCCGAGATAGGCTTCCTGCACCTTCGGATCGGCGCGGACCGCTGCCGGATTTCCCTCGACCAGTTTGCAGCCGAACTCCATGACCACCAGCCGGTCGACCAGGCCCATGACGAAATCCATGTCATGCTCGACGATCAGGATCGTAACGCCTTCATCGCGAATCTGGCGCAACACCTTGGCAAGCGCTTCCTTCTCCGGTGGCCGCAAGCCTGCGGCCGGCTCATCCAGCACGACAAGCACGGGATCGGCCGCCAGCGCGCGGGCCACTTCGAGAATGCGCTGTCCGCCGAGCGGAAGGTTGCCGGCGAGTTCGTAAGATTTGTCGCCGAGGCCGACGCGCTGCAATTGCCGCTGGGTCTCGTGCAGCGTGCGCCGCTCTTCGGCGCGATCGAGGCGAAGCGCGCTCTTCAGGAAACCGGTCGCGGTGCGTGCATAGGCGCCGAGCGCGACGTTGTCGATCAGGCTCATGTTCGGCCGCAGCTTCACATGCTGGAACGTGCGCGCGATGCCCATGCGCGCGATTTCCATCTGTGGACGGTAGGTGATGTCCTCGCCCAGGAAACTGATCCGGCCGGCATTGGCCTGCAGCGCGCCGGTCAGCAAGTTGAACATCGTGCTCTTGCCGGCGCCGTTCGGACCGATCAGGCCCAGGATCTCCCCGGCCTTGAGATCAAAACTCACCTTGTTGACGGCGGTCAGGCCGCCGAACGTCCTCACGGCATTTTCGACGTTCAGAATCAGCGTGCCATTTTCCGGCAGCGCGCGGCGCGGCATCGCCTCGGCGGCCGCGGGCGCCGGGCGCGTGCCCTTGGGCAGGCGCTTGGCGATGAACGCGATGAGGCCGCCGCGGGCATTCTGCAGCAGCAGGACAAGGAGAACGCTGAAAGCGATGATCTCGAATTGCGCCGGGTTCTTCGTCACCAGCGGCAGCACATCCTGCAACCAGTTCTTGAGCAGCGTGATCAAAGCGGAACCGGCGACAGCGCCCGCGATATGGCCGGCGCCGCCCGCCATCGCCATCAGCAGATACTCGATACCGGGCTTGACGTCGAACGGGGCCGGGCTGATGAACCGGTTCATGTGCGCATAGAGCCAGCCGGCCAGTCCGGCGAGCAGGGCCGCGATCACGAAGGTAACAAGGCGAATTCGAAAGATGTTGACGCCGAGGCTCGCCAACAGAATGCCGCCGCCACGCAGGCTTCTGATCGCACGGCCCTCGCGGGAATTGAGCAGGTTGGCGCTGGCCAGCATCGCGAGCCCAACCATCAGCCAGATCAGGTAGAAGATCATTTGCGAAGAAATCAGTGAGACCGATCCGATGGTGATCGGCGGGATGCCGGCCATGCCGGTGTTCTGCCCGAGGCCCGGGACATTGCCGAACAGGAAATAGATCGAGATGCCCCAGGCGATCGTGCTGAGCGAGAGAAAATGCCCGCCGAGCCGCAGCGTCAGCGCGCCGATCGCCAGTGCCGCAAGTCCTGTCATTGCCAGCGCCAGCAGCAACCCGACCCACGGCGACAATCCGAGCGTCACGGTCGCCCAGGCCGTCGCATAGGCGGCGATACCGACAAAGGCGGCTTGCCCGAACGACGTCATGCCGCCGATGCCGGTCAGCAACACCAGCCCAAGCGCGACCAGCGCGGAGATGCCGATATAGTTGAGCAGCGTAATGGCGAAGCTGCCGAGCAGTGCAGGGGCGACCAGCAGGGCGATGACGGCGGCGCTGATCAGGCCGATGCGAAGCGGCGCGCTCAGCGCGATCGCGTCGGGCATCTCCATTTCCTCGCCTTCCTCATCGGCATGGCCGGCCGATTTCCAGGACTGCCAGAGCAGCACCGGGATCAAGAGGCCGAACACGATCACTTCCTTGTAGGAACTGCTCCAGAACGAGGCGAAGCTCTCCATGATACCGACGAACACGGCGCCGAGCGCTGCGATCGGATAGCTGGTGAAGCCGCCGATGATGGCGCCGATAAAGGCTTTCAGCCCGATCATGAAACCGGAATCGTAATAGATCGTCGTGGTCGGGCCGATCAGGATGGCGGAGACGCCGGCAAGCAGCGAGGCAATGAAATACGCGATCGTGCCGGTGCGTGCCGGCCGGATACCGACGAGCCGCGCGCCGATGCGGTTGACCGCGGTGGCGCGCAGCGCCCGGCCCGACATCGAGCGCTCGAAGAAGAGGAAGAACAGCAGGCTGAGCAGGGCGGCGGTGACCAGCATCAAGAGGACCTGCGCCGATACGATGACGCCGCCGAAGCTGTAGATGCCATTGACCAATGGACGAATGCGGAAACCCTCGGCGCCGAAGGCCATCAGGCCGAGGCCGCTGATCGCGAAATGAACGGCCAGCGCGATGATGAGCAGCACCAGCACGGAAGCATCGGCGGCGGGCCGGAACGCGATACGGTCGAGCAGCGGGGCGATCGGTAGCACGAGCGCCAGCGCAAGAATGATCTGCACCGCCTGGGGCAGGGCGTACGATGCGGCGACCCAGGCCAGCACGCAGGGAATAAGCGGCAGCAGGCCATACATGAAAAACGAACGCGGGATCCGCGCGTGTTCACCTGATCGGTAGTGACCGGCGGCATCGACTACGGTCGCGATGACGGCCAGGATCGCGACCACCCAGATCGTGCCCGGCACCCGGCCAAGTTCGAACGCGGCGATCGAGAGCACGCAGAAGGCGGTGATATCGCCGAACGGCACGAACACGACGCGGGTGACCGAAAAAATCAGCACGAGGCCGAGGCCCGCCAGCAGGTAGATCGCTCCATTGGCGATCCCATCGAGCAGCAGAATGATGGCGATTTCAGTCGTCATGCGATCCAGCACCTTGATTAGTCAGGTTAATACATTAAATTGCTGTTTGAAATTGATATTTGAGGAGGCATTCTGTGGCCAAAAAACAAGCAGTTTCGGCGCAAATATCGGCAGTAGTCACGGAGCCGGCCGCCGAAATTTCGCCGATCGAGCAGACCGTGAACGCGTTCGAATATGCCGCCTGGCATTTCGGTTCGGCGTTCGCGCGCTGGCGGCGCGATTGTCTGGGCGCCATGCCAACGAACGCGCTGGGCGGCACGGAGGCCTCGATCCTGCACGTGCTTCATCTGAACGGCACGCCGAAGGGCCTGAGCGATGTGGCGCGGCTTCTGCATCGCGATGACCTTGCCAACCTGCAATACGGGCTGAAAAAGCTGCTTTCCCTGGGCTTTATCGAGAAAGCGAGCAACGGAGCCTCGCGCCGCAACACCACTTACGTGCCCACCGAGTCCGGCCGTGCCATCGTCGACGCTTATCTGCAGCACCGGCGCGACACCCTGGTGCGTCTGGTCGGCAGCATGTCGGGCACCCAGGACGCACTGCAGCAGGCGACCTCGATCCTCCACGTGATGACCGGTCTCTACGATCAGGCCAGCACGATCCTGTCGAGCCAGATCGGCGACACCCTCGGCCTTCGGCCATAAGGCATGAATTGCAACTTTAATCGGTAAGTTGATCATGTGAATTGCCTCTTGACTGGGGCCATACTGCACGCTTTTATATTTTATGTCTAAAACAATTTTTGTCCGGAATGGCGGATGGCGCGGCTGTGAACAATAAATCAAGCCACGACGCGGGGATGAAGCGGCGGCCATGCCGCCGTCGGCCTGCCATCGCTCCGGTCTCCCACTGCTTCAGTAGCCCGGCCTCCGTCGACTGACCGGCGGCCCAACAGGAGGTAGCGACGATGAGCAGACAGATGATTTCGCGCCGAAAAATTCTCATCGGCGGTGCAGCACTCTCCGGTTTCGTCGCGGCTCCCGCGATCCTTCGGGCGCAGTCCGCTCCCATCTCCGTCGGTTTCGTGACCGGTCAGACCGGACCGGGCGCCTCCATCGGCATTCCCTATTCAAGAGGCATTGCCGCTGCGATGGCTTACCTCGACACGATCGAAGGCCATAAGATCAGGCTGGTCCAGATGGACGATGGTGGCGATCCATCGGCTTCCACGCGCAATGCCCGCAAGCTAGTCGAAGAAGAAAAGGTCGACCTGTTGATCGGGACGTCGGGCCTGCCGGGCTCGGTCGCGATGGCGGCGGTCGCCGGCGAGCAGAAGGTGCCGTTCGTTTCCATCTCGCCGCTTCCGCCGACAGCGGGCAAGGGTGACGGCGGATTCTGGGCGATTTCGATTCCGCAACCGCCACCGCTGATGGTCGCGGCGGTGGTCGCGCAAATGCAAAAAGCCGGCATCAAGAGCCTCGGCTATATCGGCTTCAGCGACGCCTGGGGCGATCTCGTCTTCAACGCGCTGTCCAAGACGGCCGCGCCCATTGGCATCAAGATCCTGACCGACGAGCGCTATGCGCGTCCCGATACCACGGTGACCGCACAAACGCTCAAGATCATGGCCGCCCAGCCCGATGCCGTCATGACCGGCGGTTCGGGAACGCCGGGGGCGCTGCCGTTTTTGGCGCTGCGCGAGCGCGGTTTTCGCGGCCCGATCTATGGCACGCATGCCCTGATCAACCCTGACTTCATCCGGGTCGGCGGTGCTGCCGTCGAAGGCGTCCTGGCGCCGACCGGGCCGGTGATCGTCGCCGAACAATTGCCCGATAGCAATCCGGTGAAGAAGGTCGGTCTGGAATTCCGCGCCGCTCACCTCAAGGCCAACAACGTGGCCTCGACCGACGCCTTCTCGGCCTATTCCTTCGACGGCTGGCTGGTTTTCGCCGCCGCGGCGAAGCGCGCGCTCGCGTCGACGCCGCCCGGCACGCCTGCCTTCCGCGCAGCGTTGCGCGATGAGCTCTACCGCACCAAGGACGTGGTGGGCTCGCATGGCGTCTACAACTATACCCAGAACGACAATTCCGGTGTCGACGAACGCGCACGCGTCATCGTCACGCTCGAGAAGGGGGCGTGGAAGCTGCTGGCCTGAGCCACGGGCCCGACGATCGCGCCGCATTCATCAAACGCCGCGCCGTCCCTAGGGACGCGCGCGGAAGGAGACGCCTGCCATGAAGCCGATCCGCATCTGGTACCAGAGCTACGTCGATTACGAGAACGGCAAGACCTATTGGGATCGGTTGCGTAAACATCTCGATGACATTGTCGAGCCCGGCACCACGATCGACATCAAGGGCATTACGCCGCACGATTCCTATGCCCACGCCATCGTCGAGTTCCGTTGTGCGCGGGAAGTGATCTGCAACGCGGTGCGGGCCGAGCGCGAGGGATACGATGCCTTCGTGATCGGCCACTTCCAGGATGCAGGTCTCTACGAAGCCCGCTCGGTGGTCGATATTCCGGTTCTGGCGCTCGGCGAATCGTCGATGCTGCACGGCTGCCAGCTCGGCCAGCGCAGCGGCATCATCACGATCAATCCCCGCTACATTCCCTGGTTCCACCACCAGATCACCAAATACGGGCTGGAGCGCCGGGTTGCCGGCACCCACGCCATGACGTTCGAGCCGGGGCAGATCTTGAAGGCCTATGAATCGGAAGCGCTGGCGCGTGAGGTCGAAGAGCTGTTCGCCGAACAGGCGCGGCCGCTGGTGGCCAAGGGTGTCGAAGTGTTGATCCCGGGCGGCGGAATCCCGATGCTGCTGTTTGCTGCGCTCCGCAATCACGCGATCGACGGCGCGCCTGTCATCAACGGCATACCGATCGTGGTGAAGATGGCCGAAATGGCGGTCAAACTTCGCCGTCTCACCGGCCTCGGCGTCAGCCGTGCGGGGGAATTCGTGAAGCCGCCAGCGGAGATCATCGAGGAATTCATGACGCATCCGAAGCTCGGCTAGTTGGATTGGCGCGGACGTCATCCTGAGGTGCGAGCCTTGCGGTGCACTGCACCGCTGGGCGAGCCTCGAAGGATGGGCCACGGGCCGCGTTCATCCTTCGAGGCGCGCAAGAGCGCGCACCTCAGGATGACGGGAGATAGAGCGATCGCCGCCCCGCGAGATCGGTGCCCCTAAAGCTCTGTCCTCACTTTCCAAAGCTCCGGAAAGAGTTCGACCTCGAGCATCTTGCGCAAATAGGATACGCCCGACGTGCCGCCGGTGCCGCGCTTCAGGCCGATAATGCGCTCGACCGTGGTGACATGGTTGAAGCGCCAGCGGCGAAAATAGTCTTCGAAATCGACCAGTTTTTCGGCCAGGTCGTACAGCATCCAGTGTTTTTCGGGAGATGCGTAGACGGTCTTCCAGGCACCCAGCACCTTGTCATTTGCGGTCCGCGTCGTTCGCCAATCCGTTCGAAGCGCATCTTCGCCGATGTCGAAGCCGTTGCGCGCCAGCAGAAGCAACGCTTCGTCATAGAGACTGGGTTGGCTCAGAATCTCCTCCAGCTTCGCGACGATGTCGCCGCGGTGGGCATGAGGGCCAAGCATTGCAACATTGCGGTTGCCGGCGAGGAATTCGATAGCCCGGTACTGGTACGACTGGAAGCCTGACGACTGGCCGAGCTGGTCGCGAAATTCGGTATACTCGCTCGGCGTCATCGTCCGCAAAACATCCCAGGCGCCCGTGAGCTGCTCGAAGATCCGGGCGATGCGCGACAGCATCTTGAAGGCGGGTTGGAGCTTGTCGTTGCGGATGGCCTTGATGGTGGCGCGGATTTCATGGATCGCCAGCTTCATCCAGAGTTCGGAGGTCTGATGCTGGATAATGAACAGAAGTTCGTCGTGCGCATCCGAAAGCGGTTCCTGCGCGTCCAATACGCGTTCCAGATGCAGATAATCGCTGTAGGACATCCGCCCGTCGAACGACATCTGGGCTCCCTCGCGGGAGGGGTCGTATGGTTTTTCGGTCATGTCACGACAGCCATTTTGCGATACTCCGCGGCATCCCAGCGGCGATTGTTCACGACGTCCTCGATCGCATCGATCGCCGCGCGAACCTCGGCCTCGCCGATGTAGAGCGGTGTAAACCCGAAGCGGATCGCGTCGGGGGCGCGAAAATCGCCGATCACGCCGCGCGCGATCAGCGCCTGCATGATCGCGTAGCCGTTGGCGTGGCGAAACGACACCTGGCTGCCGCGCTTGTTGCCGTCCCGCGGCGAGGCCAGCGCCAGTTCCGGACAGCGGGCTTCGACTTCGCGGATGAACAGATCGGCCAGCGCGATCGACGCCTTGCGGACCTCGTTCATGCTGACGCCCTCCCAGACATCGAGCGCTGCGTCGAGCGCGGCCATCGCAATGACGGGAGGCGTTCCAACCCGCATCCGTTCGATGCCGGCGCCGGCCCGGTAATCAAGATCAAAGGCAAACGGCGCCTGATGCCCCATCCATCCGGAAAGCGCCGGCCGCGCCGCGTCGGCATGGTCAGGTGCGACATAGATGAAGGCCGGCGCGCCGGGGCCGCCATTGAGATATTTGTAGGTGCAGCCGACCGCGAAGTCGGCTTTGGCACCTGACAAATCGACCGGAATGGCGCCCGCGGAGTGGGCGAGGTCCCAAACCGTCAATGCGCCGGCGGCGTGCGCTTTCTGCGTCAAGGCCTTCATGTCGTGAAGGCGGCCGGTGCGATAGTCGACCTCGGTCAGCATCAGCACCGCAATCGTCGAGTCGATGGCGTCTTCGACTTCCTCGGGAGCGACAATTTTGAGCTGATATCCCCGGTCGAGCGATCTGAGCAGACCCTCGGCCATGTAGAGATCGGTTGGAAAGTTGCCGTTGTCCGACAGGATCACACGCTTGCTGGAATTGAGTTCGAGCGCTGCGGCAAGCGCCTGATAGACCTTGATCGACAGGGTGTCGCCGATCACCACGGTGCCTTCAGGCGCACCGATCAGCCGGCCGACGCGATCTCCGATGCGGCGCGGCTGAGCCATCCAGCCGGCGCTGTTCCAGCCCCTGATAAGCTGTTTCCCCCATTGCTCGGACATCATGCTGCGGACGCGATCGGTCGCCGCAACGGGCAGGGGACCGAGCGAGTTGCCGTCGAGATAGATGACGCCATCCGGCATATGGAACAGGGATCGCGTTCGCGTGAAATCGGTCATCATTGGCCTCGTTCGCAGGCGGCGGATACTCGCATGGCGGCGAATTGTTTCAAACCTATAAGTTATATGCCTAAAATACTTTTGGGCTTGTCCTGCAGGCGGCCGATGTGAGTAGATATCGTCGAACTGAATCCTGATCGTAGGCGTCTGCGCCGGCTACTCAAGACCAAACGGAAACCGACCCGCATGATCTTTCATCAGATTTCCGACTGGAACGACGCCTACGCCAATGGCCCGAACATCCCCGGTGGTGAGCGCTGGCCGGCGGCCTGGGTGCAACCCGCCCAGGCCTACCGCGATGAACTAGGGGGTAGTGGCCGCGCGACGCTTGATATCGGCTATGGCGAGCGGCCGCGAAACCGCTTCGATCTGTTCCGTCCCGAGGGCCAACCCAAGGGACTGGTCGTTTTCGTCCATGGCGGGTTCTGGCGCGCCCTTGACAAGAGTTTTTGGTCGCACCTCGCGCGCGGCGCCGTCGAAAGCGGCTATGCGGTGGCGATGCCTTCCTACACGCTTTGTCCGGCGGTTCGCATCGCCGATATTACACGCGAGATTGCCGCTGCGATCGCGCAGGCAGCCTCGATGGTGGAAGGCTCGATTTTCCTGACAGGCCACTCCGCAGGCGGACATCTGGTCACGCGCATGATTTCGGCGACTTCGCCGCTGTCGGAGGTCGCCCGCGCGCGCATTCGCAATACCGTCTCGATCTCGGGCGTCCATGACCTTCGCCCAATGCTGAACACCGCGATGAATGCCGATCTTCGGATCGACGACGCCGAAGCGCAAACTGAAAGCCCCGTGCTGTTGCGGCCTTTGCCTGGAGCCCGGGTGACTTGCTGGGTGGGCAGCACGGAGCGCCCGGAATTCGTCCGACAGAACGCCCTGCTTGCGAACATCTGGACCGGGCTCGGCGCGCAGACCTGCACGATCGAGGAACCCGGTCGCCACCATTTCAACGTCATCGACGGCCTGGCCGACCGGAATCATCCGATCGTCCGAACTCTCTTGGCCGATGCCGTGTAGCCTGCGCTTGGTGAGTTATCTGGTGCCGTAAGCGCGGTCGCCAGCGTCGCCGAGACCAGGTACGATGAAGGCATTGTCGTCCAGCCCCTGGTCGATCGCGGCGAGCCAGATTGGAACGTCCGGGTGAATGCCGCGCACGCGCTCGACGCCCTCCGGCGCGCCGATCAGGCACACCAGCCTGATGTCGTTGGCGCCGCGTTCTTTCAGCCGGTCGATCGCGGCGACGGCGGAGTTCGCCGTTGCCAGTATCGGTGAAATCACGATCACCAGTCGCTCGTGCAGATCGCTCGGGGCCTTGAAGAAATATTCGACGGCAACGAAGGTTTCCGGCTCGCGGTAAAGACCGATATGCGCGATACGCGCGGTCGGCACCAGATCGAGCATGCCGTCGGCAAACGTAATGCCGGCGCGCAGTATCGGCGCGAACACCAGCTTCTTGCCCGCGATCTGCGGCGACATCATCCGCGCAAGCGGCGTTTCGATTTCGACGTCGGCCAGCGGCAGGTCACGGGTGACTTCGTAACACAGCAGCATCCCGATCTCCTTGAGGAGTTCGCGAAACGACTTGGTCGAAATGTCTTTTCTCCGTAACAGCGTTAGCTTGTGCTGCACCAGCGGGTGACTAACGATCGTGACGCCGTCCATGTTGCCAATCCCAGATCTAGAAAACAGTGCCGTCGCTGATAATTTTCACCGGCGGCGAAGCGTCGGCGCGGCGTTCGCGCGCCAGCAATCGACCCGCCGCCCAGGTGCCACCCTCGAGAATTTTTGCCAATGGCATCGAGGTGGCATCGACTTTGAGCCGGTGTCGTAAACCATCGGCGATGCGGTCAAGCAGCGCCACTGTCAGCGCACGCCATTCCACGACCAGAGGTGACGCGACCTCGTGTTCCCTTTGCGCGGACTCCGGATCGCGAAACGCCAGCACGCCGGTATCGATGAACAGTCCGCCATTGCGATATTCGGCGAGGCCGGTGAGACCATCGATATCGGTCACGGTGATGCCGGCCGTTTGCAGCGGCTCGATCAGGGAGTAAGCCAGCCATTGCGAGAGCTTATGCAGCGGCACAAGTCCATTTGTCGCATCCGCTGTCGTCAATGCTGGATGCTTCCAGCAGTCGCCGAGCGGGATTCCGCCCAACGTCAGCCGCGATGGCCAGATTGGGCCGAGCTGTTGCAGCAACTCCACAAGAATGGTTGGCGCGGGAAGCTGTCCGCCGTAGGCGAGTTTCGCCAATCGATCGAACAGGCCGCCGGGCCGCGGCGTGTCCTGGCTGCCGAACACATCCGGCTTTGAGACCACCAGCCGGCCCAGCCGGCGCAATAGCTCAGCGCGACCGTCCATTCCGACCAGCGGATTGGTATCCGAGACCTGCATGCCGCTCTCGAGGTCGGCGACGGCCAGATTTGCAAGGATCTCGCCATCGGCGCGCAGCGGCTCCTGCGGATCGGCGGAGAATGCGCCGCCCGCGAACATCGCGAGGCTGGCGAGCCCCAATCCTTCCGAACGGCCGATGTCAGATCCGGTTTTCGGATCGTGGTAGCGCCACGACGGTCCGGCACCGGCATCGAGGAAGACGCTGACGATCGCCAGATCGAATTCGGCCCGGGCGCGGGCCGCCCGACCGAGCCATTTGGTCCGGCCGGCGATATCGGCCCAGCGATTATCCCCATTGGTAACGAAGTGCCGCCAGCGCGAATGAAAGGGAACGTCGAAGGAGGGATAGGCCTTGCGCGTGGTCTCCAGCACCAAATCGACGGCGCTGTCCATGCGATCGAGGTGAACACGGAAATTCGGCAGCCTGTCGTCAAGGCCGATTGCGAGCATGCGATGCGCCCGCTTACGGACCGCGCTGGCGTTCAGCAATGACAACGCGGCCGAAATCTCCGGATCTGCGGGGGACACAGCGCCCTCTCAAAATTTTTCGAGCGGACGGCCGACCGGATTGTCCGGACTTTCTTGCGGCTCGGGCGTGTAGTAGCCGGCGGCTTTCTTTGCCGCGATTTCCACATGCGCGTCGGCTGGGATCATGTCGTCGGGGATAGGCACGCGTTCGACGATTTCGATGCCCTGGCCGGTCAGCGCGTCGTGCTTCATGTCGCTCATGGATACGAAGCGGTCGATCCGCTTCAGGCCGAGCCAATGCACCACATCCGGCATCAATTGCTGGAACCGGGCGTCCTGCACGCCGGCGACGCATTCGGTGCGCTCGAAATACTGGGCCGCGGCATCGCCGCCTTCCTGACGCTTGCGCGCGTTGTAGACCAGAAACTTCGTGACTTCGCCGAGCGCGCGGCCTTCCTTGCGATTGTAGATGATGATGCCGAGACCGCCGGTCTGGCCGGCGCGCGCGCATTCCTCGATGCCGTGAATGAGGTACGGACGGCAGGTGCAGATATCAGAACCAAACACGTCGGAGCCGTTGCACTCGTCATGCACGCGGCAGGTGATCTTGGTACGGTGGTCCGGCAGCTTGGTAACGTCGCCGAACAGATAAGCCGTCGTGCCGCCGATCGGCGGCAGAAAAACCTGCAGATCGGGCCGTGTCACCAGTTCCGGAAACATGCCGGCGGTCTGCTCGAACAATTGCCGCCGCAGATTGTTTTCGGTGGTCGCGAAGCGCTCCGCCAGGCCCGGCAGATACCAGACCGGATCGATCGCGATCTTGACCACGGAGACGCTGCCGTTCTTGTGAACGACATCGCCGTCCTGCTTGAGTCGTCCGGCTTTGATCGCGTCCTGCAGCTCGGGCAGGTCGAGTCGCGCGCGGGTGATCGCGATGCTGGGGCGGATATCGATGCCCTCGGCGATTTCGGTTGCAAAGTTTTCGGCGGCGAGATGCCCCCATGAATCCAGCGAAACGATTTTCTGCGGATCCGACCATTGCGGAAACGGCCCGACGGTTTCGGCGGGGTGGGTGTTGGTGAGATCCGGGCGCCGGATCGGATCGAGCGCCCCGGAGGAGACGGCCAGTGCCCGATAGACTGAATAGGAGCCGCCATGGGTGCCGATGACGTTGCGGTCCTGCGGGCGCGACACCGTTCCGATCACCGGTCCGCGCTCACGCGCGCTGGCGGCGCCCCAGCTGATTGGAAAGTTGAGCTTGGCACCCGGAGCCGGGTGCGACGTAATGCGAATATGGTCAACCCGATTGGAACGAGTCATCGCTACGAGCCCTGAAACGGCGACGGCCCGCCTGGACAGACGGGCCTGGTCACACCAACGTTACATTCAGCAGCGGTTGCAGCTGAGAGAGCAATATAATCAAATTTTTGCCGATTACAACGGCGGTCAGAACGCGCCACGGAGGCCCTCCCGGCCTGTTAACCTTTTGGGTGCGGTGCCGCGATGCCTGTTTTTATGCCCCCGCAGCATTGCAGGGCAGATATCGGCATCGGTCGATGCCTCCCGACTTTACGATCCCGTGTTTCGCGGCGAAGGTGACGTTCGATTGCGGACATCAGCAACGCTCAGGAGACCGCCATGCCAACCGTCGACCTCAATTCCGATCTTGGCGAAGGATTTGGGACTTATCGCTGCGGGGACGATGACGCTATGCTCGCCATCGTCACCTCGGCCAACGTGGCCTGCGGGCTTCATGCCGGCGACCCCGAGGTGATGGCGCGGACGTTTGCCGTCGCGCGCAAGCGCGGCGTCGCGGTGGGAGCCCATCCCGGGTTTCCGGATCTATGGGGTTTTGGCCGCCGCCGTCTCCCGTTCTCGAATGGCGAGATCGAAAGGCTCATCGCCTACCAGATCGGGGCGGCCATGGCGCTTGCGGCTTACGCCGGTCATCGTATCACCTATGTGAAGACCCATGGCGCGCTCGGCAACATCGCCTGCGAGGAACGCGACGTTGCGGACGCGGTAGCGCGGGGGGTGCGGGCGGTCGATCCCAATCTGGCGTTGCTGGCCATCGCGGTGACGGAGCTGGTTGCGGCCGGTGAAGCCGCGGGACTTGAAATTCATCAGGAGATCTATGCCGACCGTGGTTACACCGAAACCGGGCAATTGATCCCGCGCGGCCAGCCCGGTGCGATGATCGAAGGCGCTGAAGAAGCTGCCGCGCGCGTGCTCGCGATGGTCGAGGCGGGGGCGGTGATCACCGCAAGCGGCAAGCATTTGCCGACGCCGATCCGTTCGATCTGCGTTCATGGCGATTCCGATCATGCGGTTGCGACCGCCAGCCTCGTGCGCGCGCGATTGGAGCAGGCCGGTATCGCGCTGAAACCCTTTAAACCGATGGCCGCATGACGCTGCAGATCGACCCGCGCTTTCTCGACGCGGGGGAAGCCGCCCTCGTCGTCGAATTCGGTGATACCGTTGATCCCGTGATTAACGACAGGGTGCTCGCCCTCGACGCGGCTTTGCGTGCCGATCCTCCCGTTGGCACGCGCGAGTTCGTGCCGACCTATCGCTCGCTCATGATCCATTACGATCCTCTGCAGATTGACAGGGAAACGCTGGTTGCCATCGTGCGCCGTATGATGACGGGTCTTACCGAATGGCGGGGCGAGGGCACCATTTGGACGTTGCCTTGTTGTTACGATCCCGCGCTGGCCGAGGATCTCGACGAGGCCGCCAGGATTCTCGGCCTCACGCGGGATGACGCCGTCGCTTTGCATACGAAGGCGACGTATCGCGTCTATATGTGTGGTTTCACGCCTGGCCAAATCTATCTGGGCGGCGTACCCGAGCAGCTGAAGATATCGCGCCGCGCTACACCGAGGCCGCCGCATCCGGCTGGTGCGGTGTCGATCGGAGGTGGTCTTGGCACCGTTGTGCCGTTCGTGATGCCGACCGGTTGGTATGTCATCGGCCAAACGCCGGAGCGCCTCTTTGCCGCGGAACGCAAGGATGCCTTTCTGATCCAGGCGGGCGATCTCGTGCGGTTCGAGCCGATCGATCTTTCGACTTTCCGCGATCTGGCGCAACGGGCGGCGAGCGGCGAAGTCGTTGCCCGCAAGCGTGCCGCATGAAGGCTGACGCTTCGGAAGCGATTTTTCGCATCCTGTCGGCCGGGCCGGGTGCGACGCTGCAGGACGCCGGCCGGTACGGCTATCTGCGCTTTGGTGTCACTGCCGCGGGCCCGATGGATCAACTGGCGCATGCGACGGCAAACCTTGCGGTTGGCAATCCCGCGGGCGCAACCGCGATCGAAGTATCCGTCGGTGGGTTAGAGGTGACCGCTGAATCCGGACCGCTCTGTGTCGCCGTTGCCGGCGGCGAATTCTCGCTCAGCCTCGACGGCAGGTCGCTCCCACCGGCGGTGGTACTCAATCTGGAGGCAGGCGCCGTGCTGAAAATTCGCGCCGGCGGTCGCGGCTCCTGGTGCTATCTGGCGGTGGCGGGCCGCTTTATCGTGCCAAAGGTGCTGGGCTCTCACGCCACTCACACGCGCACCGGCTTCGGCGGCGTGAATGGGCGCGCGCTTGCCGCGGGCGATCGTCTCGCCATCGAGCGATCCGCTTCTTCGACATCGTCGCTGAGCGCCATCGCAGCACCATGGCTCGAACGTCCCCTCGAAACCATTCGCGTGGTCCTGGGCCCTCAGCACGACTACTTCGCCAACGACCAGATCGCCGCGTTTCTTGCCGGGCCCTGGACGGTCTCCGCCAAGGTCGATCGCATGGCGTATTATCTTGACGGACCCCGGCTGACGCACGCGCGTGGCTACAACATCGTGTCTGACGGGATCGCCATGGGGGCGATCCAGGTGCCGGGAGACGGCCGGCCGATCGTTCTGATGGCCGATCGTCAATCCACCGGCGGCTATCCGAAGATCGCCACCATCATCGGTCCCGATCTTGGCCGGCTGGCGCAGGCGCGACCGGGAGCGGTGTTCAGATTCGCGGCGGTCACGATCGGACAGGCGGTCGAAGCGCGCCGCAGCGAGGCCGCGTTGCTGGCGCGCGGCATTGTCGTCGAGCCGCTGACGCGCACCGAACTCAGCTCCGAATTCCTGCTTGGCCTCAATCTGATCGACGGTGTTGTCGGCGCTGAGGCCTCCGGATGAGGCTCCGGCCATCAACGGGGTTCAATGCCTAAGCGCCGTCCTGGTCCAGGGCGCGGCTCGCCTGCCGGACTTCGTTCAGGAACGCCTTGGCCAGGCGCGACAGAGGCTCCGCCTCAGACCACAGCATATACGCCACGGCCACGGTTTTTGGCGTGAACGGCCGGACGATAAGGCCCTGGCCGCCGCCCTGGCGCGGCGAAAATGGATCGACGACCGCAGCGCCTACGCCGGCGGCCGCCAGCACGCAGGCGGTATTGCAGTATCGCACTTCGACGGTCGGCTGGAACGGAGCGCCGGCTTGCGCAAAACTCTCGCGCACGGCTTCACCCAATCGCGTACCGCGCTCCAGCCCGATGAAGGGCAAGCCGACGAGGTCGGTGGCTGAAATGACCGGCCGTTCGGCCAGCGGATGGTTCGGCGGCAAGACGCAGACCATTTCGCCGGTGTGAACCACCTCGTGCGCGATGCCGGGATGATGTGACAGCCCAAGCGCGAAGCCGAGTTCTGCGACCCTGCTCGTGACGCCGTCGATGATACCCTCGTAGCGCCGTACGTCGAAGAAGACGCGCGTCTGCTGACGGCGGCGCAGGAAGTCCGATAGAGCGTGTGGAATGATGCTGTAGGCCAGCGGCGGCGTCGCCACGATCGATAGAAGGCCGGTGCGGCACTCCCGCAAATCGCGCACGCGATTTTCGAGCTTGGCGTGCAGCGCAAAGATCGCTTCACTTTCCTTGTAGAGTGTCATCGCCTCTGATGTCGGGAACAGCCGGTTGTTGACGCGCTCGAACAAGGCGAAACCTGCCTGTGCTTCCATCGCCTTGAGCGCATTGCTGATGGCCGGCTGCGACAGCGCCAGTTCGTCGGCCGCCGCCACCGTGGTCCGATGGCGGATGACCGCCCGCAGGATCTCCAATTGGCGCAGGTTCATATAACCACCGGTTATTGTCTCGGTGAAAATATCATAGCACGAGTGATTGCGTTTTGGTCCGCGCTTTCGCGTAATCACCTCTGCATCGGGGCGTTGCCGGAGCGGGCTTGTCCGCCTCCTGCGTAAGCAATCCGCTCAGATTGGAGGCAATGTTGGTTCGAGTTCTCCGCGCCGCCGCCGCTCAGATGGGGCCGACGCAAAAAGCGGATCCGCGAGAGCATACGCTTGGCCGGATGCTGGAACTGCTGGAGGCGGCAGCGGCGAGTGGCGCAACGCTGGTGGTTTTTCCCGAACTGGCGTTTACGACCTTCTTCCCGCGATGGCTGATCGAGGGTGAAGCGCTCGAGCATTATTTCGAGCGCGGCATGCCGAATCCGGCCGTGCAGCCCCTGTTCGATCGCGCCCGGGCGCTGCGGATCGGCTTCTATGTCGGTTACGCCGAGCTGACATCCGATGGTCAGCGCTTCAATTGCTCGATCCTGGTCGATGGCGACGGCGAAATTCTCGGCCGCTATCGCAAGGTGCATTTGCCCGGTTCGGTCGAGCCGCGGGCCGGCGCACGCTACCAGCAGCTCGAAAAACGCTATTTCGAATATGGTGATCTCGGATTTCCTGCCTTTCGAGCGGGGGCGGATTGGCGCCATGCCATCATGGGCATGATGATCTGCAACGATCGCCGCTGGCCGGAAGCCTGGCGCGTGCTGGGCCTGCAGGGCGTCGAGCTGGTGTGTATCGGTTACAATTCCGCGGCCTACGATCCCAACGGCGGTGTTTCCGAAGATGCGGCGCTGCGTACCTTCCATTCAAAGCTCGTAACGCAGGCCAACGCTTACATGAACGCGACCTGGGCGATCTCGGTCGCCAAGGCAGGGAACGAGGACGGCTCCGGACTGATCGGCGGCTCCTGCATCGTCGATCCGAATGGCCGGATTGTTGCAGAGGCGCAGACACTCGCCGACGAGGTCGTCGTCGCCGACCTCGACCTCGATCTCTGTCGCCAGGGCAAGGACAAGATGTTCAATTTCGCCGCGCATCGGCGGCCGGAGCAATACATGGCCATTACGGAGCGCGCGGGCGTCGTCGAACCGGCCGATCTCGATGCGATTTAACATGATGCGTCCAGTCGCGGCCGCGGGCCGAAGGAGCTGATATGACACGCCTCTGGTACTCCGCTGGTTTCGCCGCTCTCCTTGCCATTACAGCTGCGCAGGCCGCCGAACTGCCTGAAACGATCAAGCAGGCGGGCACGTTGCGGCTGACGGTCAATTCGACCTACGCGCCCATGGAGTATCGCGATCCGACGACGAACCAACTCGTCGGGCTCGACATCGATCTCGCGAACGAGCTTGCGAAACGCCTCGGCGTGAAGATCATCTGGAGCGAAACGCCGTTCGCCGAGCTCATCCCCTCATTACAGACCAAGCGCGCGGATTTCATCATCAGCGGCATTTCGGATCGCGCCTCGCGGCGCGAGACCGCTGATTTCATCGACTATCTGGCGACAGGTCCGCAGTTCTTCGTTCTGGCTGAAAATGCAGCGAAGACCGCCATCGACCTTTGCGGCAAGAAGGTCGGGACGACGCGTAGCACCAGCTTCCCGATCGAGATCGAGAAATGGAGCAAGCACAACTGCGAAGTGACCGGCAAGCCCGCCGTGCAATATGTTCCGGGCGAAAACAGCATCGATGTCCGCAACCAGCTCAAGCAGGGCCGCATCGATGCCGCGGTGCAAGGCAGCGAGACCTTGCCCTACGCCCAGGCACAGGAGGCCGGGAAATACCGTATTATCGGTGAGCCGTTCTCCACCGGCTATCAGGGCATCATGTTCCGGAAAGACGATGCGGCGCTGCGCGAGGTGGTGACGGAGCACCTCGCCGTGATGATGAAGGATGGTTCGTACAAGGCCATCCTCGACAAATGGGGGCTCGGAGCGAACGCGGTCGGCCAGCCGATGATGAACGCGGCCACGCAATGAGAACGGCGCCAGCGCTGGCCGGAGGCTTCCCCGACATTTCTGGCATGACGGTCGCGCGTCAGGCGCATTGGCAGCGTTGGCTTGCCGCGGCGGCTATTCTCGTGGTGCTGGCCGCGATCGGTCGCGCCTTCGTCAACGGTCAGATCGAATGGAGCTATGTCGGCCGCTTCCTGACTGCGAAGGCGATCCTCGAAGGCATCGTCAACACCATGGTGATGGCGGTGCTTGCGATGGCCCTTGGCATCGTGCTCGGCGTCGTCGCCGCGATCATGCGGCTGTCGCCCAATCCAGTGCTCAAATCGGTCGCAGCCGGCTATACGTGGCTGTTCCGCGGCACGCCGCTGATCCTGCAGCTGCTGCTCTGGTTCAACATCGCGCTGGTGTTTCCGACGATCGGCATTCCCGGCCTGTGGGAGGCCCGGGCGGTCGACGTCATGACGCCATTCCTTTCAGCCCTTCTCGGCCTTGGCATCAATCAGGGCGCCTATACGTCCGAAGTGATGCGGGCGGGCATGCTGTCGGTCGACGTCGGACAATATGAGGCCGCGCAGGCGATCGGCATGGGGCGGCTGCGCGCGCTGCGCCGGATCATTCTGCCGCAGGCGATGCGGGTGGTGATCCCGCCGCTCGGCAATGAATTCATCGGCATGGTGAAGGCGACGTCGTTGGCGAGTGTCATCCAGTATCCGGAGGTGCTGCACGCCGCGGAGAACATCTATTACGCGAATTCGCGCGTGATCGAACTGCTGATCGTCGCCGGATCGTGGTATCTGCTCGTCGTGTCAATTCTGACGCCTCTGCAGATGCTGCTCGAGCGACGCTTCGCGCGTGGATCGTTGCAGATCACCCGATGACCCAGCCCCTCGTCGCCATCCGATCGGTCAGCAAGAATTTCGGGGAGTTTCAGGCCCTGAACAAGGTCTCGCTGGACGTCCGGGCAGGCGAGGTGCTTTGCCTGATCGGTGCGTCAGGGTCGGGCAAGACGACGCTGCTGCGTTGCATCAACCAGCTTACGCCCGTCGACAGCGGCGGCATCTGGCTCGATGGTGAGTTGCTGGGCGTGCGGGAAGAGGGCGGGCGATTGCATCGCCTCACCGAGCGACAGATTGCGCGCCAGCGCCTGAAGACCGGCATGGTGTTTCAGCGCTTCAACCTGTTCCCGCACAGGACAGCGCTGGAAAACATCACCGAAGGTCCGGTGCAGGTGCAGGGCCGCAACCGGGCTGAGGTGCAGGTGGAGGCGATGAAGCTGCTGCGGCGGGTCGGACTGGTGGCGAAGGCCGATGCCTATCCCTCTCAGCTTTCCGGCGGGCAGCAGCAGCGGGTGGCGATCGCCCGTGCGCTTGCCATGAAGCCGATGCTGATGCTGTTCGACGAGCCGACCAGTGCGCTCGATCCCGAACTGGTCGGAGAGGTGCTCAGCGTCATGAAGGAGCTTGCCCGCAGCGGCATGACGATGATGGTGGTGACGCACGAACTCGGCTTCGCGCGCGAGGTCGCCGACACCGTCATCTATATGGACCATGGCGCGATCGTGGAGTCCGGGCCCGCTGCCGAAGTTCTCGGCGCGCCCCGTGAGGTGCGCACAAAATCGTTTCTTTCCGCGGTGATCTGATGGGGACATTTTCATGATCAAACGTATTCTTGCAGCGGCGTTCCTCTGTGCCGCCGATAGCTCAGCCATGGCGGTCGAGCTGCCTCCGGAAATCGTAAAGCAGGGCAGTATCAAGGTCGCGATCGTGCCTAACTATCCGCCGTTGGAATTCAAGGATCCGGCGACCAACACGCTGGCCGGTTTCGACGTCGAGCTCGGCGAGGCGCTCGGCCGCAAGCTCGGGCTCAAGATCGTCTGGCAGGAAACCAGTTTTGACCAGATGATGCCCGCGATTGCGACGGGGAGGGTGGATGCGATCCTGTCCGGGATGACCGACATGGCGAGCCGGCAGGATACGGCGACCTTTGTCGACTACCTCCGCAACGGTCCGCGCTTCTTTGTGCAGCAATCGCGGGCCGCCGAGTTCAAGGACACGAAAGCGTTCTGCGGAAAAAAGGTCGGCGCCAGCCGCCGCACGTCGTTTCCGAAACTGATCGCCGCCTGGAGCGACGCGAATTGCGGCGGCAATCCGATTGTATACGTCGGCACCGAAGGCTCGGCCGATGCCCGGACCCAGCTCAGGCAGGGACGGCTCGACGCAGCCGTTCAGGGCGGCGAGACGCTTCCCTACATCATGGACCTCGAGCCCGGGACTTATGTTCCGGTCGGCGAGGTTTTCGCGGTCCAGTTCACCGGACTTGCATTGGGTGTGAAGGAGACGGTGCTTCAGAAGGCGTTCGTGGAGGCCCTCGACGGCTTGATCGCGGATGGCTCCTACCGCGCGTTGCTGGCGAAATGGAAACTGACCGACTACGGCGTAGAAAAGGCGATGATCAATGCAGGACAGTAAAGCGCTCGCGAGCATTCCGCTGGTACCGGCGAACACCGCGCCGATGGCGCCGGAGTATCCCTGGCCAAAGCCCTATACCTCGGCGATGTTCCTTTCCTTCGACGTGGACGCGGAGAGCGCCTGGACCAGCAAGGACGCAACCCACGCCCAGCGCCTGATCACGATGAGCTATGGCGGCTACGAGGCGCGCGTCGGCACGCCGAAGCTGCTGGAACTGCTCGATCAGCTTGATCTGAAGGCGACGTTCTTCATCACCGGCTGGTCGGTGGATGCGCATCCCGCGATGGCCGAGGCCATTCTCAAGGCCGGCCACGAGATCGGCCATCACGGCTATCACCATTTGCTGCCGGATCCGGGCGATCCCTGGATCGAGGAAGAACTGGAGCGAGGTTTTGAGGCGCTGAAGCGTCGCCTTGGTGTCAAGCCGACCGGCTATCGGGCGCCTTACGGCGAATTCACCGAAGAACTGCGCGTGGCGCTGGTGCGCCACCGCATCGTCTATACCTCCTCGTTTCGGGACGACGTGCGGCCTTACCGCCATCAGCTGGCGGATGGCCGGCCGGGCACGATCGAGCTTCCGGTGACCGCAAGCTATGACGACTGGATGCACGGCCTGTCTGCCCGGTTCAGCCCGCGGCCGATCTTTCCGAAAGAGCATGTGCTTTCGATCTGGAAGGATGAGCTCGACGAGATCAGAGATTGGGGGGCGATGGTGACGACCGTGCTGCATCCGCAATGCAGCGGCCGCCCGATGCGGCTGCGCCTGCTGCGGGAATTTCTCACTTACGCCAAATCCTGCCCCGATCTGTGGATCACGACCGGCGAAGCGATCGCGGCGAATTTCAGCCGTCACGAAGCCGCCAGCCGCTGAGAACCGCACCGATTGAATATCCGCCGATTGATTGTTCCAGGAGTTCTCGATGCTTGTTTCCCGCCGCTCACTGTTGAAGGCTGCCGCCGCGGCGCCGGCGCTGTCGCTGCCGGGAATCCTGCGGGCGCAGTCGCAGACCACACTGCGCTTCATTCCCGTGATCGATCTGACCTTCATCGACCCGATCTACTCCACGGCGCAGGTCTCCCGTAACCATGGATTCATGGTCTACGACACCCTCTACGGCATGAACTCGGCGCTCGAGGTCTCGCCGCAGATGGTGTCCGGGCATGTCGTCTCCAATGACGACCGGCAATGGGATCTCACGTTGCGCGACGGCCTGCTATGGCATGACGGTGAGCGCGTGCTGGCGCGGGATTGCGTCGCCAGCATTCGCCGATGGGCGGCTCGCGACGGATTCGGCGCCGAACTGATGGCGGCGACGGATGAATTGTCGGCACCGGACGACCGCACCATCCGCTTTCGGTTGAGCAGGCCTTTCCCTCTGCTGCCCGCGGCGCTTGGCAAGGCGGCGATCCAGGCGCCGTTCATGATGCCCGAGCGGCTGGCGAGCCAGGATCCGTTCAAGCCGCTGACCGAGGTGGTGGGCAGCGGTCCTTTCCGTTTCGTGGCAGACGAGCGGGTGCAGGGCGCGCGCAATGTGTATGCCCGCTTCGATCGCTATCAGCCCCGTCAGGATGGCAAGCCGGATTGGACCGCCGGTCCCAAGGTCGTTCACTACGACCGCGTGGTCTGGACGACGATGCCGGATGCGGCGACAGGGGTCGCTGCACTGCAAACGCGCGAACAGGACTGGCAGGAAACGACGCCGCACGATTTGCTGCCGGTGCTGAAGCGTACCGGCGTCACCACGCGGATCCTCGACCCGCGAGGGTACACCTGCATGTTGCGGGTGAACCATCTGCAGCCGCCATTCGACAATCCGGCTATCCGCCGCGCGCTGCTCGGCGCGATCGACCAGTCCGCCTTCATGACGGCGGTTGCGGGCGAAGATCCCGCCTATCAATCCGCGCCGATCGGCTTCTTTGCGCCGGGTACGCCGATGGCAAGCGATGTCGGCCTGAACGTGTTCCGCGGGCCTCGCGACATGGCAAAGGTCAAGGCTGATCTGAAAGCTGCCGGTTATAATGGTGAGAAGGTGGTGCTGCTCGTCCCCACCAATTCGCTGGCACAAAAGCCGCTCGGTGACATCGCCGCCGACATGCTGCAGCAGGCCGGCATGAACGTCGAATATGCCGGGCTGGATTTCGGCCTGGTGTTGCAGCGGCAGTTGAAAAAGGATCCTGTCGCCCAGGGCGGCTGGAGCGCGGGCGTCGGTAACTGGCAGGGCATCGATTGGCTGAACCCGGCTGGCAATTCGAACCTGCGTGGCGACAGCAAAGTGGCCGGCTGGTACAAGAGCGAGAAGATGGGGGCGCTCCGAAGCCAATGGCTCGCCGCCGCCAATCTGGCCGAGCAACAGCGGATCTGCCGCGATATCCAGGCCTTGTCGTTCGAGGAAATTCCCTATTTTCCGATCGGCCAGTATAAACAACCAACCGCCTACCGTTCTGGTATCACCGGGATCCTCGACGGCACGGCCGTGTTCTGGAATGTGAAACCCGCATGAGCACGATCGCGATCTTCGGCAGCTATGTATTGTCACGCAAGGACGGTGCGCAGGAGGTGCTGCGCGATCATTGGGTGCTGCTCGAGGGCAAGCGGATCGCCGCCGTCACGCGCGAGCGCCCGTCCGCCACCGAGGTGTTCGACCGACCGGGCCGCTTCGTGCTGCCCGGGCTTTTGAACCTGCACAACCATTGCTTCAGCGAAGCCGTCGCCCGGACCCATACGGAGGACGGCAACGGTCGCAAGAACAACCAGAGCATCGTCTATACGGTGCTGCTGCCGCTGACCAAGCGGGGTGCCGACATGCTGTCGCCTTCGGAACGGCTCGCCATCGCACGGCTCGGCATTCTGCAATTGCTGAAGGGCGGCGCCACCACGGTCATGGAGCCGTTTCGCAACACCATCCCTGAAATGTTCGACGCCGCCGAGGAGATGGGCATCCGCTTCTATGGCGCGCCGTATTTGTTCTCCACATCGGACGCCAAGGCCGGGCCGGACGGCGTGGTGCGCTACGCGGGCGATGACGGCCAGGCCGATATGGATACCTGGAACGCGCTGTACCATCGCTGGAACGGTCGCGGCGATGGGCGGATCGGCCTTGCGATGAGCCCGCACGCGACCGACACCTGTGGTCCGGATCTGCTGCGGGCATGCGCCGCCCGCGCACGCGAGCTCGATGTTCCCATCACCACCCACCTCGCGCAGAGCCAGGCCGAAGTCGCAACGATCGGGAGCCGTCACGGTGGCCGCACGCCGGCCGAATACCTCGACTGGCTGGGCCTGCTGGCACCGGACCTTCTGGCCGCGCACTGCATCGCGAGCAGCGATGGCGATTTGAAGCTGATGGCGGCGAGGGGCGCCACGGTGCTGAACTGCCCGCGCGTGTTTGCGCGCGCTGGCGTTACCGCGGCGTTCAGCCGGTTTGCCGGGCACGGCGTGCGGACGGTGGTCGGAACCGACGGCTACAACATGGATCTGCTCGGCGAACTCAACGCGGCGTCGATGATCTCGAAGATCGTGTCTGCTCGGCCCGACGTCGCCAATGCACCCGAATTGATCGAGTCGGTCACGGCAACAGCGGCCGCGGTCATCAAGCGAGCGGATCTCGGGATCATCACCCCGGGCGCAACAGCCGACCTCACCGTCGTTGATTTGACCCATCCCCATCTGCAACCGCTGTTCGATCCGCGGCGTGGGCTGGTGGCGCTTGGCAATCGCGCCAATATCGACCAGGTCATTGTTGACGGGCGTGTGCTGATCGATGGCGGCCAATACATTCATGGCGACGAGGCCGCGACGATCTCGGCTGGAACCGCGGCCATCGGCAAAATCTGGGATTTGCCAGAAGCCCGGGCGGCCTTTAATGGCTGACGGTCCGCACACGCGCAATGTTGGAAGGGCGTGACACGCTCCCGCCGCTTCCTTGACCGTCATATCAGGAGTTCGCAATGCCTTTCGATTTGATCTTGCGCGGCGGTCGAGTAATTGACCCATCCCAAAAACTCGACGCCGTGACGGATGTCGCCTTTGCCGGCGGCAAGGTGGCCATGGTCGGAAGCGAGCTCAAGGCCGATCCCGGCACCGACGTGCGCGACGTCTCAGGTTACATCGTCACGCCGGGCCTGATCGATCTGCACACCCATGTTTATTGGGGCGGCACTTCGCTTGGCATCGACGCGGAAGAATTCTGCCGCACGTCGGGCGTCACCACGGCGGTTGATACGGGTAGTGCCGGCCCAGGAAATTTTGCGGGCTTTCGAAAGCACGTCATCGAGCCGAGCCAGGTCCGCATTCTCGCTTATCTGCACGTCTCGCATGCGGGCATCTTCGGCTTCTCGCATCGGGTTATGGTCGGCGAGAGCGAAGAGCTCCGGCTGATGAATCCGATCGACGCTGCCATGGTGGCGGATCAAAATCGTGATCTCATTGTCGGCATCAAGGTGCGGGTCGGTCTTCACGCCTCGGGCACTTCAGGTATCGTGCCGCTCGACATCGCGCTTGAGGTCGCCGAACAGGTCGGCATGCCGCTGATGGCGCATATCGACCATCCGCCGCCGAGCTACGAGGAGGTGCTCGCCCGTCTGCGTCCGGGTGACGTCCTCACCCACGCATTCCGGCCATTTCCCAATACGCCCGCCACGACCCAGGGCACGGTGAAGCGGGCGGTGCTCGAGGCGCGCGAACGCGGCGTGTTGTTCGACATCGGCCACGGCAAGGGCTCCTTCGCCTTCAAGACTGCACGGGCGATGCTCGCCAACGGCTTCTATCCCGACACCATCTCTTCGGATGTCCATCTGTTGTGCATCGACGGCCCAGCGTTCGATCAGGTGACGACCATGTCCAAGTTCCTCTGCATGGGCATGCCGCTCCCGGACGTGGTCGCCGCTTCAACGGTCAATGCCGCGATGGCGCTGCGGCGTCCCGAACTCGGCAGCCTGAAGCCGGGCAGGGCCGGAGACGCCACCCTGATCTCGATCGCGCAAGGGCAGTTTGACTATGTCGACGTCATCGGCGAGCATCTGATCGGCGACCGCAAGATCGTGTCCGAAGGCGTCGTCATTGGCGGTCGCTGGTGGCACCCGAAACCATCGGAGAAGTTCAGGCAACTCGCAGCAGGTTAATCGGCCCTGGATGATGCATCGCTCGAAGATGTGATCGATCGAAAAATGTTTCTTCGTTCATGATCGACCTGACTTTCGGCAGCGGAACAACCTGGCCCCGCTGGCATACCATTTGCACGCAAAGGAAACTGATCGCTATCATCTGATTGGCCTGTTTCACCTCACCGGCGCCGAACCCTCGGCCCATGAAACGGGCGGAATCGTTCATCACAACCCAAAATCGGGGAGAGCACTATGGATCGCAGGACGCTGTTGAAGGGATTTGCCGGGGTGGGCAGCCTGGCCGCAACGGGTGGCTTGTCGATGCCGGCCCTTTCCCAAGGCGCCGCGGCGCGCACCTTGCGCTTCGTGCCCCAGGCCAACCTTGCGAATTTCGACCCCATTTGGGGGACCCAGTATGTCGTGCGCAACGCCGCCGCGATGGTGTGGGACACCCTCTACGGCGTCGACGCGGCGCTGCAGCCGCAGCGCCAGATGATCGAGTCCGAGGAGACCTCCGATGACGGTCTGGTCTGGACCTTCCGGCTCCGGCCGGGGTTGAAGTTCCATGACGGCGAGCCGGTGCTGAGCAAGGATGTGGTGGCAAGCCTGACGCGTTGGTCGGCTCGCGATCCGATGGGACTGATGCTCAAGGCGATCCAGAACGAACTGGTCGCCGTCGACGACAGGACCTTCAAGTGGTCGCTGAAGGCGCCTTATCCGAAAATGCTGCTGGCGCTGGGCAAGAACAGCACGCCGATCGCCTTCATCATGCCGGAGCGCCTCGCGCAGACCGATCCGTTCAAGCAAATCCCCGACTATATCGGCTCGGGCCCGATGAAATTCGCGAAAAGCGAGTGGGTGCCCGGCGCCAAGGCGGTGTTCGAGAAATTTGCCGATTACACGCCGCGGCAAGAGAAGGCGTCCTGGCTGGCCGGCGGCAAGCAGATGCTGATCGACCGCATCGAATGGGTGGTGATCCCGGATCCCGCTACGGCGGCCGCAGCACTTCAGAACGGCGAGGTCGATTGGTGGGAAAATCCGATCACCGATCTCGTGCCGTCACTGAAGAAGAACCGCAACATCAACGTCGACATCGCCGACCCACTCGGCAACATCGGCTCGTTCCGGATGAACCATCTGCATCCGCCCTTCAACGATGTGAAGGCGCGGCGCGCCGTGCTCACCGCGCTGAGCCAGGAAGATTACATGCGAGCGTTGGTTGGAGATGACCCCGCGCTCTGGAAGCCGCTGCCGGGCTTCTTCACGCCGGATACGCCTCTCTACAGCGAGGCGGGCGGCGAGATACTAAAGGGCAAGCGCGACCTCACAGCGGCCAAGAAGCTCCTGGCCGAGAGCAATTATTCGGGACAGCCGGTCACTTGCCTGGTGGCGCAGGATCAACCGATCACCAAAGCGTTCGGCGATGTCACCGCCGATCTTTTGAAGCAGATGGGGATGAACGTTGATTTCATCGCGACCGACTGGGGCACGGTCGGTTCCCGCCGCGCCCAGAAGACGCCTCCGGGCCAGGGAGGCTGGCAAGTATTTCACACCTGGCACGCCGGCGCGGATTGCGTCAATCCGGCCGTCTACAATGCTGTTCGAGGTACTGGCGACAAGGCGTGGTTTGGCTGGCCTACGAGCGAGGCCGTGGAAAAGGAAGTCACGGCCTGGTTCGGCGCCAAGAATCTCGACGAGGAGAAGGCCGCGGTGGGGCGCCTCAATAAGGCGGCGCTCGAGGACGTCGTCTATGCGCCGACCGGCTTCTTCCTGAGCTATACGGCGTGGCGCAAGAATGTCTCCGGCATCGCGAAGGGGCCGCTACCGTTCTTCTGGGGCGTGTCGAAGACCGCGTGATGGGACAGTGAATCGACATGCTCTCGTATATTCTGCGGCGTATTCTCTCGACCTTGCCCGTAATGGGGATCGTCGCGCTGTTCGTCTTCAGCCTGCTTTACATCGCGCCGGGCGATCCGGCGGCGGTGATTGCTGGTGACCAGGCAAGCCCCGCCGACGTCGAGCGGATACGCCAAAGCCTTGGGCTCGACCGGCCGTTTCTGGTCCAGTTCAGCAGCTGGCTATGGGACATCTTGCACGGGAATCTCGGCACCTCGATCTTCACCAATTTGCCGGTCGCCAAGATGATCGCGCAGCGGATCGAGCCGACATTCTCGCTGATGGCGATTACGCTGGTGCTGACTATCCTTGTCGCGGTTCCGCTCGGCGTGGTGGCGGCATGGAAGGCGGGAAGCTGGATCGACCGCACCATCATGGCCTTCGCCGTGTTCGCGTTCTCGCTCCCGGTCTTTGTGGTCGGATACGTGCTTGCCTATGTGTTCGCGCTGCAGTTCGAATGGCTTCCGGTGCAGGGCTATACGCCGCTATCCAATGGCGTCTGGCCATGGTTCCAGAACCTGATCCTGCCGGCGCTTGCCCTCGGCTCCGTCTACATCGCGCTGATCGCGCGCATTACCCGGGCCTCGATGCTCGAGGTGTTGCAGCAGGATTATGTCCGCACCGCCCGCGCCAAAGGCCTTGACCAGCGCAGCATCCTGTTCGTTCACGCGCTGAAGAACGCGGCCGTTCCGATCGTGACGGTGATCGGTATCGGTATCGCGCTTTTGATCGGCGGCGCGGTGGTGACCGAAAGCGTGTTCGCCATTCCGGGCCTTGGACGGCTCACGATCGACGCGATCCTGCGCCGCGACTATCCCGTCATCCAGGGCATCGTTTTGCTGTTCAGCTTCCTCTATGTGCTGGTCAACCTGATGGTCGACGTTACCTACACCCTGGTTGACCCGAGGATCCGCTATTGACCGTCCTGGAAACCAACACGCTACGGATACCACCGGGTCTTGTGGTCGCGCCGCAATTGCCGGATCTGCTGTCGCCGGTCAAGATTCGTCGCGGCGTCCTCGGTTTCCTGCGCAACCATCCGACGGTGGCGATCGGCGGTGCTTTGCTCGTCTGCCTCGTCCTGGTAGGAATCTTTGCGCCTTATCTCTGGACCGTCGATCCGACCGCGATCGCGCCCGCCAAACGCACGCGCTTGCCTTCCGCGGACTACTGGTTCGGAACTGACTTGCTCGGCCGCGACATCTATTCACGCGTGATCTACGGGGCGCGGGTCTCGCTCACGGTCGGTCTTTCGGTGGCGATACTGGCATCGCTGGCCGGTCTCGCCATCGGTCTTGTTTCCGGGTTCGTGCGATGGGCCGACGGCATCATCATGCGGTTCATGGACGGGCTGATGTCGATCCCGCCGATCCTGCTTGCGGTTGCGCTGATGGCGCTCACGCGCGCCAGCGTCGGCAATGTGATCCTGGCGATCACGGTAGCCGAGATCCCGCGCGTCTCGCGCCTGGTACGCAGCGTCGTGCTGTCGCTGCGTGAACAGCCCTATGTGGACGCCGCGACGGCCTCCGGCACGCGAACGCCGATGATCATCCTGCGCCACATCCTGCCCAACACGCTGGCGCCGATGCTGGTTCAGGCGACCTATATCTGCGCCAGCGCCATGATCGTGGAGTCCATATTGTCCTTCATCGGTGCCGGCACGCCGCCCACCATTCCCTCCTGGGGCAACATCATGGCCGAGGGCAGGGCGCTGTGGCAGGTCAAACCCTACATCGTATTCTTTCCCGCCGCGTTCCTGTCCGTCACCGTGCTTGCCGTCAACCTGCTCGGTGACGGCCTGCGCGATGCGCTCGATCCGCGCATGGCCAAGAGTCTCTGATCTGATGGCATTGCTCGAAGTCGAAAATCTGCAGACCCATTTCCGGACCCCCGAGGGCATCAACCGCGCCGTGGACGGTGTTTCCTTCCATGTCAATGAGGGCGAGACGCTGGCCATCGTCGGCGAATCCGGTTGCGGCAAGTCGGTCACCTCGATGTCGCTGATGCGGCTGATCCCCGAGCCTCCCGGCAAGATCGCGGGCTCGATTCGTTTCCAGGGCAAGGATCTGCTGCAACTCTCCGAGCGCGACATGCGCGCCATCCGCGGCAACGACATTTCGATGATCTTCCAGGAGCCGATGACGAGCCTCAATCCGGTGCTGACGGTCGGTCGTCAGATCGGAGAAACGCTGCGCATGCATCAGGGGCTCGACAAGCAGGCCGCAGAGGCCCGCGCCGTCGAGATGCTGAATCTGGTTGGCATCCCGGAGTCTGTACGGCGCGTGCGCGAATTTCCGCATCAGCTTTCCGGCGGCATGCGCCAGCGCGTGATGATCGCGATGGCGCTGGCCTGCAACCCAAAACTCCTGATCGCCGACGAGCCGACCACGGCGCTCGACGTCACGATCCAGGCGCAGATCCTGCAGTTGATGCTGGACCTCAAGCGCCGGGTCGGTGCGGCGATCATTCTGGTCACCCATGATCTCGGCGTGGTCGCCGAAATCGCCGAGCGCGTCATGGTGATGTATGCCGGCCGCAAGGTTGAGGAGGCGCCGGTGGCCGAACTGTTCCGCTCGCCGCGTCATCCCTATACGCAGGGCCTGCTCGGCGCGGTGCCGAAGCTCGGCTCTTCGTTGACAGGGGCCGCGCGGCGTCTCGCCGAAATCTCGGGCCAGGTGCCCAGCCTCAAAGGACGGATCGAGGGCTGTGTGTTCGCGGGGCGGTGCACACTGGCGACCGATCTCTGCCGGCAGGTCGCGCCGGGTCTTGAAGAGAAGGGCCCCCGCCATATCGCTGCCTGTCACTATGCCGCCAAGGAGGCGGCTGCGGCATGAACGCGCCACTGCTCCAGGTCCCGCTGCAGGTCCCGTTGCTGCAGGTCAACGATCTCAAGAAACATTTTCCGGTCCGCGGCGGCTTGTTCAGCCGCAAGTCCAAATGGGTCTATGCGGTGGACGGCGTGTCCTTTGAGGTCGCGCGCGGCGAGACGCTGTCGCTGGTTGGCGAGTCCGGTTGCGGCAAGTCGACGGTCGGCCGCGCGATCCTGCGCCTGTTCGACATCACGGCAGGCCAGGTGGTGCTCGATGGCCAGCGCATCGACGACGCCTCACCCGCAGCCCTGCGCAGCATGCGCCGCCGCGTGCAGGTGGTGTTCCAGGATCCGTTCTCCAGCCTCAATCCGCGCATGCGCGTGCGCGACATCCTGGCCGAGCCAATCCGCAATTTTGGTCTCGCCAAATCTTCCGCCGAACTCGAGGCCAAGGTTGCGGCGCTGATGGACACCGTGCGCCTGCCGCGCGACGCGCTGGGCCGCCGGCCCCACGAATTCTCGGGCGGCCAGCGCCAGCGCATCGGTATCGCCCGGGCATTGGCGGCGGAGCCCGAACTGATCGTCTGCGACGAGGCGGTCTCGGCGCTCGACGTCTCGGTCAAGGCCCAGATCGTCAACCTGCTGCAGGATCTGCAGCGCGAGTTCGGCCTCGCGCTGCTCTTCATCAGCCACGATCTGGCGATCGTCGAGCACATGACGCACCGTGTCGCGGTGATGTATCTCGGCAAGATCGTCGAAATGGCGCCCAGACAGCAGATCTTCACTGCGCCCAGGCATCCCTATACCAGGGCGTTGCTGTCGGCCGTGCCGGTGCCGGAGCCTGGGGCGATCCGCAACCCGATCATCCTGAAGGGCGACGTGCCGAGCCCGATCAATCCGCCGAGCGGTTGCCGATTCCACACGAGGTGCCCATACGTGTTCGATCGCTGCCGGACGGAGGAGCCGAAACTTCGCTCGGGTGGCGACGACCAGTGGGCCGCGTGTCATCTCGACGCACTGCCGGTCTAATTCCGCGGCGGAGTCCGCGAGGGCTCGAACCATCGAAGTCCGTTTGCCTGCGCTGATTTGACTGTCCCGCGATCCCCGCGCAGACTCGTGTGGCGGAGGCGGCTGGGCCTCGGTCGCATGGGTTATGTTCTCCGAAAGTCTTCATGAATCGTCTGGCAAATTTGAAGCGGTTGGGATTCTTCACGCGCCTTCTCGACGAGGTTGGTCCGGCGGAACGATATCGCCTCGCGGCAGCGCAGATCGTCCACGCGGAAACAGCAGGTCTTGATTCCGCGTGGATCGCGCAGCACCATTTTCATGAGAGTGAGGGCGGGCTGCCAGCGCCCTTTGCTTTTCTCGGCTTCGTCGCGGCACAGACATCCCGCATTCGTCTCGGCACCGGCATCGTTACCGTGCCGCTGGAAAATCCCGTACGGGTGGCGGAGGACGCCGCGGTCCTCGACCTGTTATCAAACGGCCGTTTTGAGCTTGGTGTCGGCACCGGCGGAAACCCGTCAGCCTTTGCAGCCTTTGGGCTGGACAGTGCGCAACGCGCGGAGATTTTCGCTGACAATCTCGACATTGTTCGTAACGCCCTGGCCGGCGCGCCGCTGGCCGGCGGCGATACGCTCTATCCACCGAGGCCGCAACTGTGCGACCGGATCTGGCAGGCGACTTTTTCCGTCAGCGGCGGGACGAGGGCCGGCAAAGCGGGCGACGGCCTGCTGTTGTCGCGAACGCAGCCGCGGCCAAGGGAAGCTCCACATGCGTCGCTTGCTGAGATTCAACACCCCATCATCGATGCCTACCTCGACGCACTGCCGCCGGGGCGCGAGCCCCGGATCATGGCGTCACGCAGTGTCTTTGCCGCGGACGAACGTGAGGAGGCGGTGCGACTAGCCGACGTCGGATTGCGGCGTGCGCGCGCGAGCTTCATCGCAGGTGGTCATGCCCCGCCGGGAGAGGCATTGAGCGACATGATCACCGCATTCGATACCCATGTCGGGACGCCTGACGACGTCATCGCCTCGCTGCGCGCCGACAGCATTTTGGAGCGCGTGACCGATCTTGTCTTTCAGGCGCACTCGATCGACCCGCCGCATCCGTTCATTCTGCGATCGATTGAACTGATCGCCGAAGCGGTCGCGCCGGCATTGGGGTGGACGAAAGGGCCTGCTGCTGCGGGTCCAAACACAAAACTACGAAAACAACCCCATGCAAAGTAGAATGGGTCACGGTTCGCGGTACTCGGATACTTAAGTCCGAGGCATGAAATCAGCAAGGCAGCGAGCGTCCGTCAGGCATCAACCGCCACCTTCAATGCCTCGGCACGGATCTCTTCCACCAGCCTTTCCTTCAGCTGGACGAATTCGGGCGCGGTTTTGATCTTGTAGGATCGTGGGTGGGGCAGATCGACCGCGATCTCGGCCTTGATGCGGCCGGGGCGGGCGCTCATGACGATGACGCGGCTGCCGAGGAAGATGGCCTCCTCGATGTCGTGGGTGACGAACAGCACGGTTTTCTGGTCGCGCTCCCAGATGCCGAGCAGCATTTCCTGCATCAGCACGCGGGTCTGATTATCGAGTGCGCCGAACGGCTCGTCGAGCAGCAGGATCTTGGGATCGTTGGCAAGCGCACGCGCGATCGCCGTGCGTTGCTGCATGCCGCCGGAGAGTTGCTTCGGCCAGTGATTTTCAAAGCCGGACAAGCCAACCCGTTGAATAAATCCATCGGCGATCTTGCCGCGTTCGGCCTCGGAAATTCCGCGCTCGCGCAGCCCGAACGCGATGTTTTCGCGCACCGTCAGCCACGGGAATAGCGTGTAGGATTGAAACACCATGCCGCGATCCGCGCCGGGGCCCGTTACCTCCTGCCCGTCGAGAATGACGCGGCCACTTGTCGGCCGGTCGAGCCCGGCGATGATACGCAGCAGCGTGGATTTTCCGCAGCCCGACGGGCCAAGGATGGTGACGAAATCATTGTTGCCGACGTCAAGATTGGTCGGTTCCAGCGCCCGTGTCGGCGCATTGCCCTGGCGCGCAGGGAAGGTCCGTGAGACCTGATCGATCTTCAGCGCGGTCACGCTAGTCTCCACGGAAACAGCCAGGCGTTGAAGGCCTTGAACAGGAAGTCCGAGACGAGGCCGATCAGCCCGATGACGATGATGCCGAAGATGATCTGGCCGGTGTTGAGCAGCGCCTGGCTGTCGGTGATCATGTGGCCGATGCCTGACGATGAGCCGATCAGTTCGGCGACGATGACATAGGTCCATGCCCAACCCAAAACGAGCCGGAGAATTTCCGCGATCTCGGGAGCGGACGAAGGCAGCAGGACGCGGCGGATGATGCCGCTGTCGCCAGCACCAAGCGTGTAGGCGGCTTCAACGAGATCGCGCCTCGTGTTGCCGACATTCACGGCGATCATCAGGATGATCTGGAATACCGAGCCGATAAAAATCACCAGCAGCTTTTGCAGTTCGCCGATGCCGGCCCACAGGATCAACAGCGGGATGAAGGCCGAGGCGGGCAGATAACGGGCGAACGAAACGAACGGCTCGAGAAAAGCCTCGATCGGTTTGTAAGCGCCCATCAGAACGCCGAGCGGCACCGCGATGATGGCCGCCAGCACGAAGCCGCCGATCACCCGCCATATCGTCATGCCGATATCGTACAGGAAGCCGTGCTTCGTCAGCAGTTCCCAGCCTTCCTGCAGCATGGTCAGCGGGGTGGCGAGAAATGTTTTCGAAACATAGCCGCCAAACGTGGCCCATGCCCACAGGGCAACGAACAGGACGAAGAACGCGAATCCATAGGCTACGCGCTGCTTCGACGTCACGGGATCCAGGGGTCGTATCACAGGACAAATTCCTCAAAGCGGTGCGCCGATAGCGGCAAGTCCCGCTTCCACAGAAGCGGGACCGGCGCGTCGCCGACCGGGAGTCTACTTGATGAAGCTCGCGTCAAAGAGGTCGTCGGTTTTCGGGATCGATTTGATGATACCGATCTCGAGCAGCAGCTCGCCGGCTTCCTTGGTGAAAGCCTGGAACTCGCCCGCGAAGAATTTCTGGTTCGCAGCCTTGTCCTGCCAGCGCAGATATTTTGCCGAATTGCCGAACTGCTCGCCGGACTGCTTCACGTCCGATCCCATGATCTCGTACGACTTGGCCTGGTCCTTTTCGATCAGTGCCACGGCCTCGAAATAGCTGTCAGCCAGTGCTTGCGCGGCCTTCGGATTCTCGGTCAGGAATTTCGGGGTGCAGCCGAACGTGTCCATGATCATCGGATAGTCGAGCGTGGTGGCGATGATCTTGCCCTTGTCCGGCGCAGCACGCACCGTCGAGAGGTAAGGCTCATACGTCATGGCCGCATCGTTCTGGCCGGCCACGAACGCCTGGGCGGCGGCGGCGGGCTCCAGGTTCACCACGGTCACGTCCTTGACCGTGAGACCGTTCTTCTTGAGCATCCAGGCCAGGGTGAAATAGGGAGCGGTGCCGGGCGCGGACGCGGCGACCGTCTTGCCCTTCAGGTCCTTGATCGCGGCGACGTCGTTTCGCGTGGCCATGCCATCGGCGCCGTAACTCTTGTCGAGCTGGAAGATCTGCTTGGTCGCGACGCCATTGGCATTCCAGGAAATCCAGGTTTCCACCGTGGTTGCCGCGCACTGAATGTCACCTGACGCTATGGCCAGGTGCCGGTCCTTCTGCGGGATCTTCTTGATCGTCACGTCGAGGCCGTTCTTCTTGAAGATGCCGGCCTGGTTTGCGAGCGTGAGCGGTGCAAAGCCGGTCCACCCCGAGATGCCGATGCCGACCTTCACGTCCTGGGCGACGGCTGGTGCGGACACCAGGAGAGCTGCGGTTGCGGCAAATACTCTAAAACTAAGCATGGCTGTATCCCTTTTCTGGTTCATGGATTGCGTCTTGCTGCGTCTGTGCAGGCCGCTTTGTGAGTTGCTGCTTTGTTTATTGCTGCATAAATTGTGCCGGACCTTATGCGCATTGATATCTCTCTCAGCCGCCCTTGAAGCGGGCGACCAGTTTGTGGGATTCGCCTGGATAGAGCAGGCGCACCGCCGTCAGTGTCCGTGCACTGCGCCAGGTGTGCCGCTCTATCACGAGGCAGGGCGCGCCGATCGCAATGTCCAGTGCGGCTGCGGTCTTGTCGTCGGCCACGATAGCGCTGATTGAATGCTCTGCTTCCGTCCATGGGACATGGTGAAGCAACCACGTGCCGGGAGGTTCGACCGCAAAATCGGCCGTGGCGGCTTCGGGCACCGCGTCGAGATCGATCAGCCTGTCCTCGATCGCGAACGGCACGCCATCGGCGCTGTGGCGACAGGCTATCGCGATCACTTTGCCGGTCTTTCGTACCCCAAGACGCGCGCGGTCGGCGGCGTTGGCGGCACGGCGCGAACACTGGATCAGCTGATAGAAGTAGCTGCGGCCGAGCGCGGTGATTTCCGCGCGGATATCAGGAATCGTCAGGACTGCTGACAGAAATTTGGGTCGGCGTACAAAGGTGCCGGCCCGCCGCCGCCGCTCGATGAGATCGGCTTGGGCCAGTTCCGACAGCGCCTTGCTCACGGTCATCCGCGCGCAGCCATAGTGCGCCATGAGTTCGTGTTCGAACGGGATGCGGTGACCCGGCGGCCATTCGCCGGTCAGGATGCGGCGTTCGATGTCGAGGCGTATCTGCTTGTACAGCGTCGGCTTGTCGGTTGCATAGGCCTTGTCGCGATCGATCGAGAGGCTCATGCGACGAGCCTTCGAACGGCGGCGTTGAAGGTCTCGCGCGCCTTCTGGCGAAGCCGGTGATGCCCGCCTTCAACGACCTTGCTGCCGCCTGCCCAGACACAGTCGATAGCCGCCGCATTGGCCGCAAAAATCCAACCGTCGAGGACCGCATCCCGATGGCGCCCGGCGAGCGAGGGATGTGCGGTGTCGAGCGTGACGATATCGGCGCGCGCGCCTGCCTGGATTCCTGCGGTCGGCTGCGCGAGCGCCTGGGCGCCGCCGGCCAGCGCGGTGTCGAACAATGCGCGTCCGGTCGAGATGCCGGGACCGCCGGACAACACATTGCGTTCCCGGTGTTTGAGCCGCTGGCCATATTCGAGCTGGCGCAGTTCGTCAGCGACGCCGACGAGGACATTGGAATCGGTGCCGACGCCGAACCGGCCGCCTGCATCAAGGAATTCGCGCGCCGGGAAAGTACCGTCGCCGAGGCTTGCTTCGGTAACCGGGCAGAGGCCCGCGACGGCGCCGCTTTTGGCAAGCACAGCGATTTCGGTCGCGGTGGTGTGCGTCGCATGGATCAGGCACCAGCGCTGATTGATTGGGGCATGCTCGAGCAGCCACTCGACCGGCCGCCGGCCCGACCACGCGATGCATTCCTCGACTTCTTTGGTCTGTTCGGCGGCGTGGATATGGACCGGCCCGCCTTCGGCCAACGGCACGATTGCCGCCAGTTCAGCTGGCGTCACGGCACGCAGGCTGTGCGGGGCGATGCCGATATTGGCGCCGGGCAATTCGCGGAGGGCCCGCTTTGTAGCGTCGATCAGTTTGGCAAACTGGTCGACCGAACAGATGAAGCGGCGCTGGCCGGCATGGGGCGCGGCGCCACCAAAGGAGCCGTGCGCGTAGAAGCTCGGCAGCAGCGTTAGCCCGATGCCGGTGGCCTCGGCGGCTTGTGCAATTCGCGTCGCCATCTCGGCCGGATTGGCGTAGGGCGTGCCATTGTGGTCGTGATGGAGATAGTGGAATTCCCCGACGCGCGTAAAACCTTGCTCCAGCATCTCGACATAGAGCAGTGTCGCGACGGCTTTGGCATCGTCGGGGGTCATGCTCAGCGCGAAGCGATACATCGTCTCGCGCCATGTCCAGAAGGTATCAGCGGTATTACCGCGTGTTTCGGCAAGGCCCGCCATGCCACGCTGGAACGCGTGACTATGCAGGCTCGCTATTCCCGGGATGGCCAGCTGGTGTCGTTCATCTTCGGCTTCCGGCGCCGTGCCAACGATAACCTTGGTGATGATCCCATTGGTCACAACCACTTGCACGTCATCGGCCCACCCGGACGGGAGCAGCGCTGACGCGAAATGCAAAGTGGACATGTTTTCCAAACCGGCTGGACAGAACACCGGCACGATAATATGTATAGACATATCGTCCCGTCAAGCTTCTGCCGTTGAGGGAATGCTGCATGGCCGAGCGCTTTGATCGAATTTGGCATAATGCCCGGCTCGCCACCGTTCGGGAGAATCTGCCCGACCTCGGCGTGATCGAGCAGGGCGTGATTGCCGCGCGGGATGGCCGCATCGTCTTTGCCGGCAGCCGTTCCGACTTTCCATCTGACGCCGATGCGGTCGAAGGGATCGATTGCGCGGGGCGGTGGATCACGCCGGGACTGATCGATTGTCATACCCATCTGGTGTTCGGCGGAAACCGCGCCCACGAGTTCGAGCTGCGCCTGCAGGGCGCAAGCTACGAAGAGATCGCGCGGGCGGGTGGCGGTATTGTCTCGACAGTCGCGGCGACGCGGGCCTCCAGCGAGGCCGACCTGGTTGCCGGTGCGCTGCCGAGGTTAGATGCGCTGATCGGCGAGGGCGTGACGACGGTCGAGATCAAATCCGGCTACGGGCTCAACACCGAAACCGAGATGCGACAGCTGTCAGCCGCGCGTGCGCTGGGCCGCAGCCGGCCGGTCAGAATCCGAACCACGTTTCTTGGCGCGCACGCACTGCCGCCGGAAGCCGATGGCGACCAGGATCGATACATTGAGCTTGTTTGCCGCGAGATGCTGCCGGCGGTGGCGCAAGCCGGGCTTGCCGACGCCGTCGACGCCTTCATGGAAGGTATCGCTTTTTCGGGCGATCAAACGGCGCGGGTGTTCCGTGCGGCAAGGGCGCTGGGACTGCCGGTCAAACTGCATGCGGATCAGTTGTCGAACCTCGGCGGAGCGGCCCTTGCTGCGGAATTTTCCGCTCTGTCCGCCGATCATCTGGAGCACACGGATGAAGCCGGCGCCGCGGCAATGGCGCGGGCGGGCACGGTAGCCGTGTTGCTGCCGGGCGCGTTCTATTTCATTCGCGAGACGACCAAGCCGCCGGTCGAACTGTTCCGCGCCCACGGCGTCAACATGGCGCTCGCGACCGACTGTAATCCCGGCAGTTCGCCGCTGACGTCGGTGCTGCTGGCCATGAATATGGGCGCGACGCTGTTCCGGATGAATGTTGCTGAATGCCTGGCCGGTGTGACGCGCGAAGGAGCTCGCGCGCTCGGCGTTCTCGGGGAGACCGGCACGCTCGAAGCCGGCAAATGGTGCGATCTCGCGATCTGGGATATCGAGCGGCCCGCCGAACTCGTCTACCGGATGGGCTTCAACCCGTTGCACGCAAGGGTGTGGAGGGGACAATGAGCGACCACGCCGCATCCATTGTTGTTTCACCGGGCAGGGTCAGCCTCGACGAGCTTGCGCAAGTGCTTGCCGGCGCGGCCGTCGCGCTCGATCCATCCTTCTTGCCGCGCGTCGAGGCGGCTTCGGCCATTGTTGCCAAGGCCGCGGACGCGGACATTCCGGCTTACGGCATCAATACCGGCTTTGGAAAACTGGCGTCGAAGCGAATCCCGCCCGGCCAGACCACTCTGCTGCAGCGAAATTTGATCGTGTCGCATTGCTGCGGGGTAGGGCTGCCAACGCCCGAACCGATCGTGCGTCTGATGATGGCGCTGAAGATCGTCTCGCTGGGGCGGGGCGCCTCGGGCGTTCGACGCGAAATCATCGAGCAATTACAGGCGATGCTGGCGCGCGACGTTTTTCCGCTGGTGCCACAGCAGGGCTCAGTGGGCGCGTCCGGCGATCTGGCGCCGCTGGCGCATATGACGGCCGTCATGATCGGTGAGGGGCAGGCGCTCATGGATGGCAAGATCGTGCCGGGCCGTGATGCACTGGCCGCTGCCGGTCTCGCGCCGGTGACGCTCGGGCCGAAGGAAGGCTTGGCTCTGATCAACGGCACGCAGTTTTCGACGGCCTATGCGATTTCCGGATTGTTGCGCGCCCATGGGCTGCTCTGCGCGACGCTGGTGACAGGCGCCTTGTCGGTCGATGCGGCGATGGCTTCGACGGCGCCGTTTCGCGCCGAGATCCAGCAATTGCGCGGACATGCCGGGCAAATCGCAGCCGGGGCGGCGCTGACAGCGTTGCTGGAGGGCAGCGATATCAGGAACTCGCATCTCGAGGGCGACGAGCGCGTGCAGGATCCTTATTGCCTGCGCTGCCAGCCGCAAGTGGCCGGTGCGGCGCTTGACCTCTTGATGCAAGCCGCCCGCACACTGACGATCGAGGCCAACGCGGTCACCGACAATCCGCTGGTGCTGGTCGAGACCGGAGAGATCGTCTCGGGTGGAAATTTTCACGCCGAGCCGGTCGCGTTCGCCGCTGACCAGATTGCGCTGGCCTTGTCGGAGATCGGCGCGATCAGTGAACGGCGCATCGCTACGCTGGTTGATCCTGCGCTGAACTTTGGTCTGCCGCCGTTCCTCACCCCGGAGCCCGGCATCAATTCCGGCTTCATGATTGCCGAAGTGACGGCGGCCGCACTTTATGCCGAGAACAAGCAACGTGCCGCGGCCTGCTCGATCGATTCGACACCGACCAGCGCCAACCAGGAAGACCATGTGTCGATGGCCGCGCACGCCGCCCGCCGGTTGTCTGACATGGCGGATAATCTTGCGACCATTCTCGGCATCGAGCTGCTGGTGGCGGCGCAGGGCATCGGGCTGCGCGCGCCGCATACGACCAGCCCCGCACTTGCTGCGGTGATTGCTACGCTGCGCGAGCACGTACCGGCGCTCGGTGGCGATCGCTATATGGCCGGCGACATTGCGAAAGCAACGGCGCTGGTCGCAGCCGGCACATTGCCATCAGTTGCGATTTCGGTGCTCGAGAACAATCCGTTTCCAAACCTTGCCGAGAAAGGTCATTTGTCATGAACCGCCGACTGGACAACGACCGCATCATCCGATCGCCGCACGGGTCCGAGATCAGCGCCAAAAGCTGGCTCACCGAAGCGCCGCTGCGGATGCTGATGAACAATCTCGATCCTGACGTTGCCGAACGGCCGAGTGAACTCGTCGTCTATGGCGGCATTGGCCGCGCGGCGCGCGACTGGGACAGTTTCGACCGGATCGTTGCCTCCCTGCGCAAGCTCGAAGCCGACCAGACGCTGGTGGTTCAGTCGGGCAAGCCGGTCGGAATTTTCCGCACCCATCCCGATGCGCCGCGCGTGCTGATCGCGAATTCGAACCTGGTACCGCACTGGGCGACGCTCGATCACTTCAACGAACTCGACAAGCAGGGCTTGATGATGTTCGGCCAGATGACGGCCGGATCGTGGATCTACATCGGCAGCCAGGGCATCGTGCAGGGGACGTACGAAACGTTCGTCGAGGTGGGCCGACGTCATTATGGCGGCAGCCTCGCGGGCAAATGGATTCTCACGGCCGGTCTCGGTGGCATGGGCGGCGCCCAACCGCTTGCCGCCACGATGGCCGGAGCGTCGATGCTCGCGGTCGAATGCCAGCCGAGCCGCATCGAGATGCGGTTGCGCACGGGTTACCTCGACAGGCAGGCCAGCACGCTCGATGAGGCGCTCGCGATCATGGCGGAGGCGGCGCAGAGCAACAAGCCCGTCTCGGTCGGCCTGCTCGGCAACGCCGCCGATATTTTTCCCGAACTGGTGCGCCGAGGCGTCAGGCCCGACATCGTCACCGACCAGACCAGTGCGCACGATCCGATCAACGGCTATCTGCCGAAGGGATGGACGCTTGCCGAGTGGACGTCCAGGCGCGAGGCCGATCCGAAAGCGGTTGAGGCGGCGGCGAAGACTTCCATGGTCGGCCACGTCCAGGCCATGCTGGATTTCCATGCGCAGGGCATTCCCACGCTCGACTATGGCAACAACATCCGCCAGATGGCGAAGGACATGGGGCTGAAGAACGCGTTCGATTTCCCAGGCTTCGTTCCGGCCTATATCCGCCCGCTGTTCTGCCGAGGCGTCGGGCCATTCCGGTGGGCGGCGCTATCGGGGGATCCCGAAGACATCTTCCGCACCGATGCCAAGGTCAAGGAGTTGATGCCGGATGACAAGCATCTGCACAACTGGCTCGACATGGCCCGAGCGCGGATCAAGTTCCAGGGACTGCCGGCGCGGATCTGCTGGGTCGGCCTTGGCGATCGCCACCGGCTGGGCCTGGCGTTCAATGAAATGGTGGCGCGCGGCGAGTTGAAGGCACCGATCGTGATCGGTCGCGATCATCTCGACAGCGGCTCGGTGGCGAGCCCAAACCGCGAAACCGAAGCGATGCGCGACGGCTCGGACGCGGTGTCGGACTGGCCGCTGCTCAATGCGCTGCTCAATTGTGCGAGCGGGGCCACCTGGGTCTCGCTGCATCACGGCGGCGGCGTCGGTATCGGCTATTCCCAGCACGCCGGCATGGTGATCGTCGCCGACGGAACGCCGGAGGCTGCGCGCCGCATCGAGCGGGTGCTGTGGAATGACCCGGCGACAGGTGTCATGCGGCATGCCGATGCGGGCTACGAAAGCGCGATTGAATGTGCCCGGACCAACGGTCTCGATCTGCCCGGTTTACCGTCGTAGCCGAAACCGTCAGCCTCACTGAGGCACGATGCCCGCTTCCTTGGTGAGTGTTGCCCATCGCTCGATATCGGTGGCGACGTGTTCGGCGAATTGTTTCGGCGAGAGCCACTGCGCTTCGAAGCCGATTTCGGCGAGGCGCTGGCGGACCGCGG
This sequence comes from Bradyrhizobium sp. AUGA SZCCT0222, assembly GCF_018130205.1. Lineage (NCBI taxonomy): Bacteria > Pseudomonadati > Pseudomonadota > Alphaproteobacteria > Hyphomicrobiales > Nitrobacteraceae > Bradyrhizobium > Bradyrhizobium sp. AUGA SZCCT0222. The sequence continues at coordinate 63,061 of NZ_JAFCLX010000010.1, read as the reverse complement.
GCTCGTCCAGAATTTCTCGGAGCGCACCCGACAGCTGTTCAACCACCTCCGGCGGGGTCCCCTTGGGGGCGAACACGCCGGTCCACGCGGAGAGATTGCCTAGATCAACTCCCTGCTCCTGTATGGTCGGCAGGTCGGAGAGCAGCTTGGTCCGGTCCTTCGTGATGGTCACAAGTGCGCGAAGCTGACCCGACCGCGCCAGGGGCAGGGTAGAAGTCACATCGTTGAACATCAGGGAAACGCGACCGGCAATGACGTCCGTTATGGCTTCCGGGCTGCTCTTGTACGGCACGGCCTGGATATCGATACCGGCGCGCCGTTTGAACATTTCACCGGCAAGCTGGCCCAGCGCATTTGAATAGGCAAACGACATCGAGCCGGGCTTCTGCTTTGCAAGCGCGATCAGTTCGCCGACGTTTTTGGCCTCGATCCCCGGATGGACGACAAAGATATAGGGAAACAGGCCAACACGGGAGATCGGCGCAAAATCGTCCTTGGGGGAATACTGGATGGACTTGAACAGGCTGGGGTTGGCGGCATGGGTGGATGATCCGCCGAACATCAGGGTGTAGCCGTCCGGCGCGGAACGCGCGGTCGCCACCGCACCGATCGCGCCGCTCGCGCCGGGGCGGTTCTCCACCACGATGGTCGTTTTGAGCATTTCGGCGAGCCGTTGGGTGACAATCCGGGCCACGCCATCCGTGCCGCTGCCCGCGCCGAACGGCACGATCACAGTGATCCGACGTGAGGGGTATGTTTCCGCCGTTGCGACGCCACACACGGCAAGAAGCGTTGCGAACGCCAGTACGGTACGGCGCATGGATCTGCTCCAAATGTCCACTGTCGATTCCCTCGGGTGATGAAAGCCGGTTTGGCCGTGAAAAAATGCAACGGCGCGCAGTGTTTTGGCTGAAGACGTCGGTTGCGCCAGATGTCCGGCGCGGCGCTCGAAGCGCTCTTTTCGACCGACGATGCGGTTACCCGCAGGTCGCCGTTCATACCGGTTCACTGCCCTAGTGTCTACAGTTGTCAGTTTAATACCACGATGTGGAAACTGTTGACATGGCGTGGCGCGCCAATTGGCACCCTTGCGGAAAAGCGAGACGGAGGCCGGGGCCGAGCGGCCATCGGAAGAAAGTAATACTAATATGATAATATGCTATACAAGGCTTGAGCGCTGTGGCATGGGGAGATCGCGCCAGCTTGATCTCGCCCGAAGAGGCGGGGCGGTCCGCAACGACTAGGGAGCGAAACCAGCCATGACTCTCAAAGACCTGTCATGAGGTCCGACCGGGTTGTGATTGCGCCGGGCCGCGGTCATTTCAGCCAGGTGGAAGTGACCCGGACGATCGGGATCGACATCATTGTCGGCCGCTATCCGGAAGGCGCCAGTCTGCCGCGCGATGCGGAACTGACCGCCATGTTCGACGTCTCGCGCACCGTATTGCGTGAAAGCGTCAAGACGTTGTCCGCCAAGGGATTGCTCAACGCCAAGGCGGGCGTCGGCACGCGGGTCAGGGAACGTTCGGCCTGGAACATGTTCGATCCCGACGTGCTCGGCTGGCACCTCGAAGCCGGGATCGACAAGCGGTTTCTTCGTGATCTCGCCGACATTCGCCTCGCCGTGGAGCCGCATGCCGCTGCCCTTGCCGCCGAGCGACGGGCGGATGATGCGATCGCTCACCTGCGCGACAGCATCGCCAGGATGCGCAGCTTTGCTTCGGACAGCATTGAATTCGCCGATGCCGATCTCCGGCTGCACCTCGACATCGCGACCAGTTCGGCAAACCCGTTCATGCGATCGATCGGCGCCGTGATCGAGGCGGCATTGCGCGCGTCGTTTCGGCTGAGCGCGCCGACCGAGGAGCGGGAGCGCGAACTCACCATCGCGGCCCACGAACGAATTGTCGACGCAATCGCCGAGCGGAATGCCGAGGCGGCTTCCGCGGCGATGAGGGAAGTCATCTTCAACGGCCTGCGCCGCCACGGCGCGGCTGGTTAAGGCGAAAGCGGAGAATGGTCATGGCAGGTTCCACCGTCGCGCGGCCTTATAAAGGCGTGTTTCCGGTCGTCCCCACTGTGTTCGACGGCGAAGGCCGGCTCGAGCTCGATGGCCAGAAACGTGCCGTCGATTGCATGATCGACGCCGGCTCGCAGGGACTGTGCATCCTTGCCAACTTCTCCGAGCAGTTCGTGCTGACCGATGCCGAGCGCGACACGGTCCTCGACGCCGTATTGAACCATGTTGCGGGACGCGTTCCCGTCATCGTCACGACCACGCATTTTGCTTCGCACATCTGTGCTGAACGTTCACGGCGAGCCCAGCAGGCGGGCGCCGCCATGGTGATGGTGATGCCGCCCTATCATGGCGCGACCGTCCGGGTCGGGGAAAACGCCATCTACGAGTTTTTCCGCACTGTTTCGGATGCGATCTCGATTCCGATCATGATCCAGGATGCGCCGGTCGCCGGCACGGCGCTGTCGGCGGCCTTTCTCGCCCGCATGGCGCGGGAGCTTGAGAACATCGCCTATTTCAAGATCGAGACGCCCCAGGCCGCCGCCAAGCTGCGCGAGTTGATTGGGCTCGGCGGTACGGCGATCGAAGGTCCGTGGGACGGCGAGGAGGCAATCACGCTGATGGCCGACCTCGATGCCGGCGCGACTGGCGCCATGACCGGCGGTGGTTATCCCGACGGCATTCGCCAGATCACCGATCCGTATTTCGCCGGCCGACGCGCCGAAGCGGTTGCGGCCTATGAACGCTGGCTGCCACTGATCAACTATGAAAACCGCCAGTGCGGCCTGATCGCCTGCAAGTCGCTGATGAAGGAAGGCGGCGTCATCAGGCACGAGACCGTTCGTCTTCCGCTGCAGCCGCTGCATCCGGCCGTTCGGGCTGGGCTGATCGAAATCGCGCGCCCGCTGAATCCGCTCGTGCTGCGCTGGGGCAAGTGAGCCGCTGACATCGTTCCTCGAACGTCGGGAAGAGTTGACGTGACCACCATTCGTATTGCCATCGTCGGCCTCGGCAAGATCGCCAGGGATCAGCATATCCCGGCGATATCAGGCACGGACGGCATCGAACTTGCGGCGATCGCCAGCCGCAACGCTTCGATCGACGGGATCGTGCATTTTGCGACGCTTGGCGAACTGCTCGACGCCAAACTCGATATTGATGCCGTTGCGCTCTGCACGCCGCCCCAGGTGCGCCATGCGCAGGCGGCGGCTGCGCTGAAGGCGGGCAAGCACGTGCTGCTCGAGAAGCCGCCGGGCGCCACCGTCGGCGAACTCGATCCGCTGGTCGCGGCGGCCAAGCAAACCGGGCGAACGTTGTTTGCAACCTGGCATTCGCGTTTTGCGCCGGCTGTCGAACCCGCGAGGATTTTCCTCGCCAGCCGCCAGATCAAATCGGTGGTCGTCGAATGGAAGGAGGATGTCAGGGTCTGGCATCCCGGCCAGGCCTGGATCTGGGAGCCGGGCGGACTTGGCGTGTTCGATCCAGGCATCAACGCGCTCTCGATCCTGACCCGCATCCTGCCGCGGCCGTTCTTTCTGACGGAGGCCGAATTGTCCTTCCCGCGCAATCGCGCGGCGCCGATTGCTGCTGATCTCGTCTTTTCGGACGAGACGGGCATTCCGATCCGGGCGGAATTCGACTGGCGCCAGACCGGCCCCCAGACCTGGGACATCCGGGTCGAGACCGACGCTGGGCGGTTGACGCTCTCTTCCGGCGGCAGCCATCTCTCGCATGATGGCCATATCCTGGTTGACGAAAAGCAGGCGGAGTATCGCGGCATCTATCGGCGCTTCGTCGAACTGATCGCAAGCGGTGTGTCCGATGTCGATCTGTCGCCGCTGATCCATGTCGCTGATGCCTTCATGCTCGGCCGGCGCCGCGACGCCGAACCATTCATTGAGGTGTGACGTGACGCAGTCAGGCCAATCACAGACGGCGAAGGTTGCTCGCGAGATATTCGGGCATCTTCCGGACGGCACCGCGATCGAAATGGTGCGGCTGCGCGGTGACAATGGTTTTGAGGTGCGTCTCATCACCTATGGTGCGGCGCTGCAATCCATCTTCGCGCCTGACCGTGCAGGACGTCTTGCCGATGTGGTCCTCGGCCGCGATGATCTTGCAGGCTATCTGGCGGTTCGGCGCTTCCTCGGCGCCACCGTCGGGCGCTATGCCAACCGGATCGCGGGCGGCACGTTCGAACTCGATGGCGAACGCTTTCAGCTGCCCACCAATGACGGAGCCAACGCGCTGCATGGCGGGTTATCAGGCTTCGATCGCAAACCATGGACCATCACGGCAATGGGTGAAGACCCGGCGCCGTTCGTCACGCTGTCCTATGTCAGTCCGGATGGCGAGGAGGGCTATCCCGGCACGCTGAAAACCGAGATCACCTATCGCATTTCCGGCGGCAGCGAGCTTTCGCTTGAATTCTCAGGTGCGACCGACAAGCCAACCATCGTCAATCTGACCAACCACAGCTTCTTCAATCTGGCGGGCGTCGAGTCCAATGGCGGCGTGCTCGATCATCATCTGACGATCGCGGCGGACGCATATCTGCCGATCAGTGCCGCCGGCATTCCGTTGGGTGCGCCCGGCAAGGTCGATGCAACGCCGTTTGATTTTCGCAAATCCTGTCCTGTCGGCGCCCGCCTGCGCGATGCGGCCGAGCAGGTTCAGATCCGGCAAGGCTACGACCACAATTTCTGTCTGCCCGGCGGCGCGACCACGGAGCCGCGCTTTGCCGCCCGCGTGGAAGACCCGAGGTCGGGCCGGGTTCTCGAACTCTGGACCAACCAGCCGGGCGTCCAGTTCTATTCCGGCAATTTTCTCGATGGGTCCGTGACCGGCAAGTATGGCCGCGTTCACCGGCAGTATGACGCGCTCTGCCTCGAACCGCAGGTCTATCCCGACACGCCAAACCGTCCGGATTTTCCATCGGCGCGGCTCGATCCCGGGCAGACCTATCGTCATACGTCGCTGTATCGATTTTCCGTCAATCAGGTCGCAGAGGACTAAAGGGAACTCGCGTGGAAGAAGTCGGCACCAGCATCCTGAGCGATTGGCATTGCCATCTCGGCGAGGGCTGCACCTATGATGCGGCGACCGACACCGCATGGTGGTTCGATATCATCGAGCGCAAATTGTTTCAGGCCGACCTAGCATCCGGCGCGGTCAATTCGCACGCGCTTCCGCTGATGGCCAGCGTGCTGGCGTTCATCGATGACCAGCGCCAATTGCTTGCGACCGAAAATGGCCTCTATGTCCGCGACATCGCGGATGGCCGCCTCACGCTTCATATACCGCTCGAAGCGGACAATGCGGCAACGCGCTCCAACGATGGACGCGTTCATCCCTGCGGCGCGCTCTGGATCGGGACCATGGGCCGCAACGCAGAAAAGGGAGCCGGCGCGATCTATCGCTTCTACGGCGGCGAGCTGCTTCGGCTCTATGCCGGCATTACCATCCCGAACGCAATCTGCTTTTCGCCCGATGGCGCCACGGCCTATTTCACCGATACCAGCAAGGGCGTCCTTTACCGCGTCGCCGTCGACCCGGCGAACGCGCTGCCGACCGGAAATCCCGAGACACTCTATAATGCCAGCGGCGGGGTAGGCGGCCTGGATGGCGCCGTGGTCGATGCCGAGGGGTTGATCTGGAATGCGCGCTGGGGCGGATCCTGCATCGATGTCTACACCCCGGCAGGCGATCGGGTCCGCACCATCAGGATTCCGGCGAAGCAGCCGAGCTGCCCGGTCTTTGTCGGCCGAAATTTCGCCTCGCTGCTGGTCACCACGGCCTGGGAGGGTATGGACGAGCATGCCCGGGCTGTCGACCCGCACCATGGCCAAACCTTCGTTCTCGACGTCGGCGCACGGGGGCGACCGGAACCTCGCATCAGGCTCGGTTCGACATGATGGGTCGCTTAACAATACGGCGCATGAGCGCTGCATGTACTTGCGGAACCACAAGGTGTGACCGATCATCCGTTCACGTCTCCGCCGGCCTGACGTTCCCCAATGATGCGCCGATACGTTACCGGCGCCAAAAGCAAACCGCTGATAACGCGGCGATTAACGCTCAACACCTGGGAGTGAAACATGAAACTGCTCAAATCTGCTCTATCGGCCATCTTGCTCGGCGCGGTCGCCCTTGCGGAACCCGCGCTCGCCCAAACCAAGCCCACTGTCGGCATCGCCATGCCCACCAAGGCTTCGGCGCGCTGGATCGATGACGGCAACAATATCGTCAAGGTGCTGAAGGAGCGCGGTTACAATACCGACCTGCAATACGCCGAAGACGATATTCCGAACCAGCTCTCCCAGATCGAGAACATGGTGACCAAGGGCGCCAAGGTACTGGTGATCGCTTCGATCGACGGCACCACCCTGTCCGACGTGCTCAAGCAGGCCAAGGACAAGGGCATCACCGTGATCGCCTATGACCGCTTGATCCGCGACACGCCCAACGTCGATTATTATGCGACGTTCGACAATTTCCAGGTCGGCGTGCAGCAGGCGCAGTCGATCGAGGGAGGGCTGAAGCTGAAGGAAGGCAAGGGCCCGTTCAACATCGAGCTGTTCGGCGGCTCACCCGACGACAACAACGCCTATTTCTTCTACAACGGCGCGATGTCGGTGCTGCAGCCCTATATCGACAGCGGCAAGCTCGTGGTCGTGAGCAAGCAGATGGGAATGGACAAGGTCTCGACGCTGCGCTGGGACGGCGCCACGGCGCAGGCCCGGATGGATAATCTGCTCAGCGCGTTCTACACCACCAAGCGGGTCGACGCGGTGCTTTCGCCCTATGACGGCCTTTCGATCGGCATCCTGTCGTCGCTCAAGGGCGTCGGCTACGGTAGCGGCAATATGCCGATGCCGATCGTGAGCGGTCAGGACGCCGAAGTGCCTTCCATCAAATCGATGCTGCGCGGCGAGCAATACTCCACGATCTTCAAGGATACCCGCGACCTTGCCAAGGTCACCGCCGACATGGTGGACGCGGCGTTGAGCGGCAAGACCGTCACGGTGAACGACACCACCACCTACAAGAATGGTGTCAAGGTCGTGCCGTCCTTCCTGCTCAAGCCTGTAGTCGTCGACAAGTCCAATTGGGAGAAAGTCCTGATCGACGGCGGTTATTACAAGAAGGCGCAAATCAACTGAGGCGAGCTGTAATGAAGCGGATGGCCGGGGCAAAGGCGCGAAGCGCGTCTTCGTGTCGTATGCCCCGGCCATCCATGCCTTCCCGCATCTTCCAGGGAACTTGAATGGCCACATTGCTTGAAATGCGCGGTATCAGCAAAGCCTTTGCCGGCGTGAAAGCGCTCGACGACGTCAATTTCACGGTGAGGCAGGGCGAGATACACGCGCTGGTGGGCGAGAACGGCGCCGGCAAGTCGACCTTGATGAAGGTGCTGAGCGGCGTCTATGCCCATGGCAGCTATGACGGCAGCATCGTCTATGACGGCGAGGAGCGCCACTTCCGCGACATCAACGATTCCGAGGCGCTCGGCATCATCATCATTCATCAGGAGCTTGCGTTGATCCCGCTGCTCTCGATCGCGGAGAATATCTTCATTGCCAGCCCGCCGTCGCGGTTCGGCGTGATCGATCGCGACGCGGTTTACCGCCGGTCGCAGCAGCTGCTGGCGAAAGTGGGGCTCAATGAGGCGCCGGACACGCTGGTCACCGATATCGGCGTCGGCAAGCAGCAACTGGTTGAGATCGCCAAGGCGCTGTCCAAGGAAGTGCGCCTTCTTATTCTGGACGAGCCCACCGCGAGCCTCAACGAAAGCGACAGCGCGGCGCTGTTGGACCTTCTGCTCGAGTTCCGCTCCCATGGCATGTCCGCGGTCCTGATCTCGCACAAGCTCAACGAGGTGGCCCGCGTCGCGGACCGCATTACGGTGCTGCGCGATGGCCGTACTGTCGATACGCTGGATTGTGAGGCTGGCGCGGTCGAGGAAGATCGCATCATCCGCAAGATGGTGGATCGAGATCTAGAGCATCGTTTCCCGAAGCGGGAGCCTGCGATAGGCGAGGTGGTGTTCAAGGTCGAGAACTGGTCGGTCTATCATCCCCAGCATACCGATCGGCAGGCCATCAAGAATGTGGACTTCCAGGTTCGCCGCGGCGAGATCGTCGGCATCGCCGGTTTGATGGGCGCAGGCCGCACCGAATTCGCCATGAGCCTGTTCGGCCGCTCCTGGGGCCGCAACATCACGGGCCGCGCTCTGCTGCATGGTCGCGAGACCGATCTGTCGACCGTGAGCCGCGCCATCGACGCCGGTCTGGCCTATGTCACCGAGGACCGCAAGCAGCTCGGCCTGCTGCTCGCCGAAGACGTGCGCAAGAACATTACGCTGGCCAACCTCGACAGTGTCGCAGCCGGCCGCGTCATCGACGACATCAAGGAATTGCAGGTGGCGAGCGATTATCGCAACCGGATGCGCATCCGCTGTTCCGATGTCTATCAGACGTCCGGCAACCTGTCCGGCGGCAACCAGCAAAAGGTGGTGCTGTCGAAATGGCTGTTCACCGATCCGGAAATCCTGATCCTGGACGAGCCGACCCGAGGTATCGACATCGGCGCCAAATACGAGATCTATTGCATCATCAACGAGCTGGCCGATGCCGGCAAGGCGGTCATCGTGATCTCGTCGGAAATGCCGGAATTGCTCGGGATCTGTGACCGCATCTGCGTCATGAACGGAGGGGCCTTTGTCGGTGAGTTCGATCGCGCCGAGGCGACGCAGGAAAAAATCATGCGGGTCATCGTGCGCAAGGGCGAACAGCTGGTCGACAGAGACCTGGAACGAAAACTGGAAGAGAAGCTGTTGGGAGAGACGCATCCATGAGCGATAACACCGTGATGCTTCCCGAGGCGCGCAAGCATGCGGGCTTTCTCAAGGCCAATTTGCGCGAATACGGCATGTTGTTGTCGCTGTTCGCGATCATGCTGTTCTTCGAGGTCGTTACCGACGGCACGCTGCTGCGCCCGCTCAACCTCACCAATCTGGTGCTGCAGAACAGCTATATCGTGATCATGGCGCTCGGCATGCTGCTGGTCATCGTCACCGGGCACATCGATCTGTCGGTCGGATCGGTCGCGGGCTTCATCGGCGCGATCGCCGCGGTACTGATGGTACGTTACGGCATGCATTTCATTCCAGCCGCGATCATCTGCCTCGCGCTCGGTGGACTGATCGGCGCGGCACAGGGGTACTGGGTAGCCTATTTCAAGATTCCGTCCTTCATCGTCACCCTGGCCGGCATGCTGGTGTTCAAGGGGCTGGCGCTGGCGGTGTTGCAAGGTCAATCGGTTGGGCCGTTTTCACCGACCTTCCAGAAACTCTCCTCCGGCTTCATTCCTGAACTGTTTCCCGGCGCCGGCTCGCTCAACCCCACCTCACTCCTGATCGGCGCTGTGCTGGCGCTTGGCTTGGTATATGTCAGCGTCACCACCCGCGCCCGGCGCGCAAGCCACGGTGTCGAGGTCGAGCCGACCGGCTTCTTCGTGTTCAAGAACATCGTTCTGTTCGGCGTGATCGTCTATTTCACCTATCTGATCGCCTCGCATCGTGGACTGCCCAACGTGCTCGTGATCATGATCGCCCTGATCGCGCTCTACGGCTTCATCACCGCGCGCACCACGATCGGGCGGCAGATCTATGCGGTAGGGGGCAATGAGAAGGCCGCGAAACTATCAGGCATCAAGACCGAGCGGCTGACCTTCCTCACCTTCGTCAACATGGGTGTGCTGGCCGCGCTCGCCGGCCTGGTGTTCGCCGCAAGGCTCAACACCGCGACACCAAAGGCCGGGGTCGGCTTCGAGCTCGACGTGATCGCCGCCTGCTTCATCGGCGGGGCCTCGGCCTATGGCGGTGTCGGGCGAGTCGCCGGCGCCGTGATCGGCGCGCTGATCATGGGGGTGATGAACAATGGCATGTCAATCCTCGGCATCGGGATCGACTACCAGCAGGTGATCAAGGGCCTCGTGTTGCTGGGCGCGGTATGTCTTGACGTTTATAACCAGCGACGCTGAGGCGCGAAGCAATCCAATTCCTCAATCAGCAGGCGATCCGGCATGCGCGCGCGGCCGTAGTTGCGGCGCGGATACGTCTGCGATCGCTTCATTCTCGCAGGCGACGTGCCGGGACCAACGTCACAACCGGTGCTCCGAGGCCTCGGCAAATGCACGGCAGGTAGTCGTTGCGACATGAGCAGCGCGCCCCACACGGCACGGACATTGCTTGATTAAGCACCTGCTTGCGGAGGGGCGTTTCTCGGCTTCCGAAGCCTCGCAGACTCTCCTCACGAACCCAAAAAAGGCATCCATGTTCAAATTGAAGGCTTTCATCGCTGCCACGTTTTCGCTCGCGCTCGGCGCGGCTCCGGCGATTACGCCGTCCTATGCTGGCGGCAATCTTGTCGCGGTGCTGGAAGCGGAAATCGCCACGCTCGATCCGCATTTTACGCCGGCCTATATCTCGCGGACCTTCGGGTTCATGGTGTTCGACACCCTGTTCGCAAAGGACACCAAGGGTGAGATCAAGCCGCAGATGGTGCAGGACTGGAAGGTATCGCCGGATGGCCTAGTTTACACCTTCACGCTGCGTGCCGGCCTGAAATGGCAGGACGGCCAGCCAGTCACGGCAGCGGATTGCGTCGCATCGCTGCGCCGCTGGGGACAGCGCAACGCGCTTGGCCGGCGAATCTTCGCCATCGCCGCATCGCTCGAGCCAAGTGACGCCAGGACTTTTGTGCTGACGCTGAAAGAGCCCTCCGGCCTCGTGATCGACGCGCTCGGCAATCCCGTCAGCCCTGTTGCCTTCATGATGCCGGAGCGGGTGGCCAAGACGCCGGCCGATCAACGCATCACCGAAATCGTCGGTTCCGGGCCGTTCGTCTACAGCAAGGCCGATCATCGCAGCGGCGACCGCATGATCTTGAAGAAGTTCGCCGATTATGTGCCGCGTTCTGAACCTGCCGACTTCCTGGCCGGTGGCAAGCGCGTCAACATCGACACGCTGGAAATTCGCGTTATTCCGGACGGATCCACCGCGGCGTCGGCGCTGCAGACCGGCGAAGTCGATTACATGCAATACGCGCCGTTCGATCTGCTGCCGGTTCTTGAAAAGAACGCCCGCGTGAAGGTCGTCAACTTCACCGGCGGCAACATGTTTGCCGGCGCCTATCGCCTGAACGCCACGCAGAAGCCGTTCGACGATCCGGCGATCCGGCGCGTACTGTGGAAGCTGGTCGATCAGCGCGAGGTGATGGACGGGTTGGGGCTCGATGCCAAATACGCCACACCTTGCGCAACATTCTTCACCTGCGGCACCACCTATGACAGCAAGGCCGGAACCGAAGCTGCCGCAAATCCTTCCGTCGAGGCGGCGCGTGCGGCGCTCAAGGCGACGAAATATGCCGGCGAGCCTGTCATCGTGATGCAGGCCAGCGACCTCGAGGCGCCGCGCATTTCGGCGCAGGTCCTTGCAGAGAAGTTGAAGCAGGCCGGCTTCAATGTCGATCTGCAGGTGATGGATTGGGCCTCGGTGCTTGCCCGTCGCACCAAGAAGGAAGGCTGGAGCGTTTATGGCGTTCACGCCGGCGGTTTCGATCTGGCGTCACCATTGACCAACGTCATGGTGGCGTTCAACTGCGTCGACTTCACGGGCTGGCAATGCGACCCGCGCATCACGCCGTTGCTGGATGCGTTTGCCAAGGCACCCGCCGAGGAGGATCGCAAGAAGATCGCTGCCGAAATCCAGACCGTGATGTACGATCAGGCGCCGGGCATCCCGTGGGGACAGTTCGCTCAGCCGGCCGCCTATCGCTCCAATCTGCGCGGTCTGATAACGTCGGCCATTCCGATCTTCTGGAACATCGAGAAGTAACGCCATGTATGACGTCATTGTAGTCGGCGGCGGTTCTGCCGGCGCCGCGGTTGCCGCCCGGCTCTCCGAGGATCCTGCCAGGCGCGTGCTGCTGCTGGAAGCGGGCCTCGACTGGCGCGCCGATGAGGCGCCCTGGGAAGTCCGGACGCCGAATCCGATTCCAATCATTCATCAGCGCGAATATCAGGAGAAATGGCAGTGGCCTAACCTGCTGACGCGCCGGGTGGCGGGGCAGGAAGCGCGCTTTTATTGGCGCGGCAAGGGCCTCGGCGGCAGTTCGATGATGAACGGCCAGATCGCCATCCGCGGTGTGGCTGACGCGTTCGACGAATGGGCGGCTCGCGGTTGCACCGGCTGGTCGGCAAGAGACGTCATGCCGCTGTTTTCGGTCATCGAGGATGATTTCGAGTTCGGCGACCGCGCAGGTCATGGCCGCGGCGGACCGTTGCCCGTCTATCGCGCGCCGCCGGAGAAGTGGGGGCCGATCGATCGTGGGCTGCGCGACGCCGCGCTGGCATCGGGATATCCGTGGTGTGCCGATCTCAACGGGCCGGATGGCGAGGGCGTTGCCTGTTATCCGATCAACAGCCGCGACAGCCGCCGCATCACCACCAATGAAGCCTATCTGGAGCCGGCACGCAGCCGCGCCAATCTGGAGATCCGGGGTCACGCGCTGGTCGACCGCCTCTTGATCAAGGACGGTCAGGCCACCGGTGTGCTGGTTCACATCGAAGGGCAGGGCAGTTCGGTAATCAACGCACGCGAGATCGTGCTGTGCGCCGGCGCGATCCACAGTCCGGCGATCTTGCTACGTTCGGGCATCGGCCCGGCCGACGAACTGAAGGCGATGGGCATCGCGGTCGAGCGCGACCTGCCGGTCGGCAGGCACTTCTTCGACCATCCGCTGTTTCGCGCTACCATCAAGCTGCGCGACGGATTCCAGCCGACAGATCCGGACACGCGTCACACCAATTGCTGCGTGACGTATTCGTCCGGGCTCGCGGATGGCGGCAAGCGCGACATGATCCTGATCGCTTTCAACCATCGCGGCATCGGCAATCCCGGCGCCATCGGTGCGGGGCTGTTCAACGCCTATTCGCGCGGCAATCTGAAGCTGGCTTCGACCGACCCGTCGATCGATCCGATCGTGGAGGAAAACATGCTTGCCGATGACCGCGACTTGCTGCGCATGGTCGATGCGGTGAAGCGATTGGCCGTGCTCACCACTCGGCCGGCGCTGGCTGACATCGCCGAGTGGATTCGCCTGATCGATACCGATCTGACGCTGCCGCAAGCCGCGGCGCTGCCGAACGGGGAACTCGAAGCGCTGCTCCGCCGCGACACAGGCGACATCCAGCATGCCGCCGGTTCGTGCCGCATGGCTGGCTTCAACGACGCCAACGGCGTGGTCAATCCGGATGGCACCGTGAAGGGCATCGCCGCGCTGCGTGTGGCGGACGCCTCCATCATGCCGTCCGATTGCCGCGCCAACACCCATTTCACCACGGTGGTGATTGGCGAGCTGATTGCACGCATGATGATGAAGACGGGCGTGTCGAACAACGCCACCGCCATGGCGCTATAGGAATGGCACTTTAGGAATTGGCATTGTAAGAACCGAGAGCCGCTCCGTGTCCCAAATGGAGGCAGGCCCGGTTCGATAGATTGCTACGAAGGAAATGCCATGCCCGCCAGCACCGAAGCGCAGATCACCGAGTGGATTGCGTCGCAGAAACAATCAATGGTCGATCTGTTGCGCGACGTCGTGAATATCGATTCCGGTTCCTACGATAAGGCGGGCGTCGATGCGGTGGGCGCGCGGTTCGAGCAGCATTTTGCGGCGCACGGCATCGAGGTGTGGCGCGAGCCGCATGACGTTTTCGGCGATGCCGTCCACGCGTTGGTCACGAAGCCGGGCAGCAACGAGAAGCCGATTTTGCTGATGGGGCATCGCGATACGGTGTTTCCCAAGGGCGAGGTGGTGCGCCGGCCGTTCACCATCGAGGGCGACCGGGCGTATGGGCCGGGGGTCGCTGACATGAAGGCCGGGCTGGTGATCAACGCCTTCGTCGCCGCGGCATTCCACAAATTCGGCGGCGCACCGTGCCCGATCAAGCTGCTGCTCACCGCCGACGAGGAGATCGCTTCCCCGTCGTCGCGGCCGGTGATCGAGCGTGAAGGCCGTGCGGCGCGTGCGGTGTATAATTCCGAGCCCGGCCGACCGACCGGCAACGTCGTCACCAGCCGCAAGGGCGGCGTGTTCATGCGCTTCGAGATATCAGGCAAGGCGGCGCATTCCGGCGGCAATTTCGCGGAAGGCATCAGCGCGATTGGCGAGCTCGCGCACAAGATCGTGCAGATCCACGCTTTGACCGACCTTGCAAAGGGCATCACGCTCAATGTCGGATTGGTTGCCGGCGGCCAGTCGGTCAACACTACTGCGCCGTACGCCGAGGGCCAGATCGACATGCGCTACATCGATCCCGCCGATCGCGCCACCACGCTGGCGGCGATCGAGGCCATTATCGCCACGTCGACGGTGCCGGGCACGACGGCGAAGCTGCACATCAACGGCGAATTCTTGCCGGTGGTGCAGAGTGAGACGTCGAAAATCCTGTTTGATGTCTACCGCGCGGCGGCGAAGGATGCAGGCCTGCCCAACCTGGACGGCGAATTCGCCGGCGGTTGCGCCGATTCCGGCTTCACCGCGAGTGTCGGCACCCCGACGATTTGCGGTGTCGGCCCGGTTGGCGGCAATGCCCATACCGCGCGGGAATATCTCGAGCTCGACAGCATCGTCCCGCGCGCCCAGGCGCTCGCGCTGGCGATCCTCAGGACCGGCGTCGATTAATCTGCCGCTTCCTCAACCGCGACCGCAATGACACCGTGAGCGTTCATGAAGGTTCAGCTCAGTTTCTGACGACGGTAGCGATCCTGAATTCCGACATCCTGGTTGGACCGAAACGTCGCAAACGACGATGTGAGGTGTCGAAACGACGTCAGGCAGCCTCCGTCATCTGCTCATCGGCCGTCCACCGTTCTCCAAAGTAAAGGTCAAATTATAGATCGGCTTGCTGCCACATTGAGCAGGCCGCGATTTACATTAGTCGTCCTTATACGTGGAATTTTAACTTCCGATTTTACAAACGGATTTCTCCCTCGCTACGGTTCATCATCAACACGGTCGCGCAAACGAACGAGCCGGTTGGGGTGCAGGCTGGTCCACCAAACGCGAACGGAGAGAACCATGTTTGATGACGACAAGGATCATGCGAAGGCCGGTTCGTCCAGGCTACCGGTAAAGAAGAAAGGTCTTTCGAGGCGGGCGCTTCTCAAAGCTGGCGCGGCTGCGGCCGGTGCGGCTGTCGGATCCGACGCGTTTCGCGGCTTTCCGACGATCTGGGCGCAGGAGATCAAGGACATCGAGCTCCGGCACGTCGGCGTCTCCTACTCGGTGGTCAAGGCGATCGGCGATCAGGCGGCAAAGGACCTGGGCTTCAAGGTCACGATGCAGAACCTCGATACGTCGGCCTCGATCAACCGCTTCATCAGCCAGCCGGACTCGGTGGATATCGCGGACCTCGAGGGATGGCAGGCCAAGCTCGCCGCCAAGCGCGGCGTGATCCAGGGCATCGAAGTCAAGAAGATCAAGGAGTTCGACAACATCCTGCCGATCTTCACCAAGGGCGAGATCGACGGCCACAAGATTCCGCGGCAGGGCATTTCCCCCTACGAGGCGATGTATATCGCCAAGCCGAATTCGACCGAATTGAACGACGGCGTGACGGAATGGGCGACCTTCCTGCCGCAGGTCTATAATGCGGACTCGATCGGCTATCGTCCCGATCTCGTCGGCCGCGAAATCACCGAGTGGAAGGACCTGATCGACCCGAAGTTCAAGGGCAAGGCCGCCATCCTCGACGTTCCCGCCATCGGCATCATGGACGCAGCGTTGTGCTTCGAAAGCGCAGGGCTGATCAAATACGGCAACAAGGGCAACATGACCAAGGAGGAGATTGACTTTACCTGCAACAAGCTGATCGAACTGAAGAAGGCCGGCCAGTTCCGCGCGACCTGGACCACCTTCGACCAGTCGGTGCAGTTGATGGCGGCAGGTGAGGTGGTGATCCAGTCGATGTGGTCGCCTGCGGTGGCCGCCGTTCGCGTCAAGGAGATTCCCTGCGTCTATGCGCCGGTCAACGTCAAGAACGGCAAGGAAGGTTATCGCGGCTGGTGCAACGGCATGGGCCTGATGAAGCACCTGTCGGGCAAGAAGCTCGGCGCCGCCTACGACTATCTCAACTGGTATCTCTCGGGCTGGCAGGGTGGGTTTGTCGGACGCTACGGCTATTACAGCCCGGTGCCATCGACGGCCAGGAAGTTCCTGACCGCGGCCGAATGGGACTTCTGGTACGACGGCAAGCCCGCGCCCTCCGTCATCAACGATCCCTACGGCGTGCCGATGGAGAAGGCCGGCACCAAACGGGACGGCGGTTCATTCCTCGACCGGGTCAAGAACATCTCCTGCTGGAATACGCTGATGGATGAGGCGGCCTACATGAACAAGCGATGGAACGATTTCAAGGTCGCTTGATGTGAATGGGCCTGCCGGCGCAGCCCGAGCGCCGGCAAGCCTTAAATTGCCGTCCCGAAAGATCCAGAATGAAATCCAGTCAGGCCAGGTGATGCGGCAACCAAATCTGAGCGCATGGCTCTACGTGACACCGCTGATGCTGGTGCTGGTGCCGTTTTTCCTGCTGCCCACGTTGGTCGTGCTGGTTGCGAGCTTCTTCGAGACCGACGGTTTTGGCGGGCTGCTGCCGACGTTCACGCTGGCGAACTACGCCGATGTGCTGACCTCGGCGCAGACCTTCCATCTCTATGTCGCGACGCTGAAATTCGCGGTGCTGACCTGGTTGTTTACGCTGATCATCGGCTTTCTGGTCGCTTATTTCCTGGTCTTTCACGTCAAGAACCAGCTGCTCGCGATCGGCCTGTTTCTGATCTGCACGATTCCGTTCTGGACCTCGAACATCATCCGGATGATTTCCTGGATTCCGCTGCTTGGAAAGGAAGGACTCGTCAATTCGGCGTTGCTTGGCGTCGGCCTGATCCGCGAACCGCTGGAAGTGCTGCTCTATTCCGGTCTCGCGGTCGTCATCGCCTATGTCCACCAGCTGACGATCTTCATGGTGGTGCCGATCTTCAATTCGCTGGCGCGCATCGACAAGCGGGTGGTGGAGGCGGCGCTCGACGCCGGCGCCAGCCGCCTCGACGTGATGCGCTACATCATCATCCCGATGTCGAAGAGCGGCATCGCGCTGGGATCGACCTTCGTGATTTCGATCGTGATGGGCGACTTCTTCGTGGTCAAAGTGATGTCCGGCGGCGGGTCGGCATCCGTCGTCAGCGCGTTCTACGAGAACGTCGGCGTGCTGCAATATCCGATCGCCGCGGCCAGCGCGGTGCTGCTGACCGTGGTTCTGATTGCCGTCATCGCCCTGATCCTGCGCGTCGTCGATATTCGCCGGGAGATCACGCAATGACGGTCGCTCTCGGCGAGGCCGATACGGCTATGGTCAGAACCCGGCGTGTCCCCGCCGTCGCGCGCGGCGATCGCCGCCCCTGGACGTTCTACGCGCTCGCGGCCGTTTTCACGCTTTATGTGGCCGCACTCTACGGGCCGATGATCTGCATCTACATCCTGTCGTTCCAGGATATCCGCGGCGGGCTGGTGTTTCCGATGAAAGGGCATTCGCTGCACTGGTTCGTCGATCTGTTCACGCAGGTGCGCACCGGCGACGTCAAGGGATCGTTCGACCGTTCGATCAAACTGGCGGCGCTGGTGACGGTGATTACACTGGTGGTGTCGCTGATGGCGGGACTGGCGTTCCGCCGCCGCTTCTTCGGTGACACCTTCGTGTTCTATTTGATGATCGGCAGTCTGGTGGCGCCCGGGCTGGTGCTCGGGCTCGGCATCGGTCTGTTGTTTCAGTGGCTCGGCATCAGCGCGAGCTGGTACACCTCCGCGCTCGGCGCACAGCTGTCGTGGACGCTGCCGTTCGGCGTGCTGGTGATGTTCGCCGTGATGTCCCGCTTCAACAGCGTATGGGAAGAGGCGGCCCGCGATCTCGGCGCCACCCGCTGGCAGACCATCCGCCTGGTGGTGATCCCGGTGCTGGCGCCCGGCCTGGTCGCGGTCGCGTTGTTCGGCTTCACGCTGTCCTATGACGAGTTCGCCCGCACGCTGCAGACCGCGGGCTCGCTCAACACCCTGCCGCTCGAAATCTGGAGCATGACGCTCAACGTGACGTCGCCATCGCTCTATGCACTCGGCACCGTTACCACAATCGTGTCCTTTGCGATCATCGGCGGCTGCATCGCCGCTATTGTTTTCATCAACAAGCGCCGCGGCGTGCGCGCGGCAACGCACTGAGGAATTGGGAATGCGCGCAGGCGCCGGCGATATCGAATTGGCAGGTCTCTGCAAGAGTTACGATGGCGCGACCAACGTGGTCGATGGCGTCAACCTCAAAATTCCCGACGGCGCCTATTGCTGCTTTCTCGGGCCCTCCGGCTGCGGCAAGACCACGATCCTGCGGATGATTGCGGGTCACGAGGATCCGACCGCGGGCGAGATCGTGATCGGCGGCGAGAATGTCGCCGGAATGGCGCCGGTCGAGCGACGCACTGCGATGATGTTCCAGTCCTACGCGTTGTTTCCGCATCTGAACGTGCGCGATAACATCGCCTTCGCGCTGCGGGTGCGCGGCCAATCCAGGGCCGAGCGCTACAAGGCCGCCGATCTGATGATGGAAAAGGTCCGGCTGATCGAACTGGCGGACCGCCTGCCGGCCAATCTGTCTGGTGGACAACAGCAGCGCGTCGCACTGGCGCGCGCGGCGATCACCGAACCGCGGGTGCTGTTGCTTGACGAGCCGTTGTCGGCGCTGGACGAGCAGCTTCGGGTTCAGATGCGCCAGGAGCTGCGCCGGATGCAGCGCGAACTCGGCATCACCTTCATTCACGTTACCCATACCCAGCTCGAGGCGATCGCACTCGCTGACATCGTCGTGGTGATGGAGAAGGGCAAGATCAAGCAATCGGGGCCGGCGCGCGACGTCTACGCCTATCCGCGGGACCGCTACGTCGCGGAATTCCTGGGCGGCCAGAATGTGCTGTCCGGCAAGGTCGAGAAGATCGGCGATGACCACGTCGTGCTGTCGCAACCGAACCGCAGCGGGATCCAGGTCGGGCTGTGCGCCGATGCGCGGCTTTCCGTCGGCGACCGGATCGATCTGGCGGTGCGGCGTGACGATATCGAACTGATGCGGGTCGACGCCGGCGGTCTCGGCGATGGTGCGACGGCGCTGCCGAGCCGCGTCGTCGCCATCGAGTACCAGGGATCGTTCGTCAAGGTCATGCTCGACACGTTGCCTGACGAGGATTTTGTCGCCTACATCCCGGAGCGGACGTTCTTCCGCGATCCCTTCGATGTCGGCGATATGCTGCTTGCGACCTGGTCGGCGGGCCGCGCCCGCGTTCTTGCCTGATGTCAGCCCCAGCCCCGGAGATGCCAGATGAAAATCAGTTTTACGCTTAACGGCCGGCCCCGGACGGTCGATGTCGAGCCTGCGACGCTGGTCGCCGAATTGTTGCGCGAGAACCTCAACCTGACAGGGACCCATGTCGGATGCGACACCAGCCAGTGCGGCGCCTGCGTCGTGCTGTTCAACGGCGAGGCGGTGAAGAGCTGCACTCTGCTTGCACCGATGCTCGACGGCGGCACGCTGACGACGATCGAGGGATTGTCGGGACCGGGCGGTTCGAACGCCCTGCATCCGATGCAGCAGGCGTTTCATGAAAATCACGGCCTGCAGTGCGGCTTCTGCACGCCGGGCATGGTGATGACGGCGGTGGCGCTGACCGCGAAGAACCAGGCGCCGACGGAGGCTGAAGTCCGCCACGGCCTCGAAGGCAATATCTGCCGCTGCACTGGTTATCAGAACATCGTGGCATCGGTGCTGGCCGGTGCCGCCGCCATGAACGCACCTGCGATCGGAGAATAGCCATGTCCAACATTATCGGAATTGGCGCCGCGCCCCGTCGCAAGGAAGATTTCCGGTTTCTGACCGGCCGCGGCAACTACGTCGCCGACGTCAAGCGCGCTGACATGACGTTCGGCGTGTTCATTCGCTCCCAGCACGGCCATGCTGTCATCCGTGGCATCGACAAGACGGCGGCGCTGGCAATGCCGGGCGTCGAGGCCGTGCTCACCGGCGACGACGTCGCCGCCGACGGGCTCGGTTCGCTGCCGTGCGGCTGGGGCATTCACGGCTCGGACGGCCTGCCGATGAAGGAGCCGGCGTTTCCGATGCTGGCGCAGGACAAGGTGCGCTTCGTCGGCGACATGGTCGCCTTCGTGATCGCCGATACGCTGGAACTCGCGCGCGCGGCCGCGGAGGCGGTGGTGATCGACTATGACGTGCTGCCGGCGGTAGTCGGCGTGCTCGAAGCCGTTCGCCCTGGCGCGCCGCAACTGTTCGACGACGTGCCGAACAATCTGTGCTGCGATTGGGAACTCGGCGACAAGGCCGCGGTTGCGACCGCGTTCAGGAAGGCCGCGCATGTCGCGCGCCTCAGCCTCGTCAACAATCGGCTGATCGGCAACCCGATGGAGCCGCGCGCGGCGATTGCCGAGTATAATGGCGGAACGGGCCACTACACGCTGTGGACGACCAGCCAGTTTCCGCACGTGGTGCGGTTCCTGATGAGCGCGCTGGTGCTCAAGATCCCCGAGCAGAAAATGCGCGTGGTGGCGCCCGATGTCGGCGGCGGCTTTGGCGTCAAGCAATTCCATTACGGCGAGGAGGCCGTGATCACCTGGGCGGCCAGACGCGTCGGCCGTCCCGTCAAATGGGTGGCGGACCGTTCGGAAGGGTTTGTCTCGGACCGGCACGGAAGGGATCACGTCACCGAGGCTGAACTCGCGCTCGACGAGAACGGCAAATTCCTGGCGCTGAAGGTGGTCACGCTGGCCAATATGGGCGGTTATCTCTCGACTTTCGGCCCCAACATCCCGACCAACCTCTATGGACCGCTGCTCGGCGGCGTCTACACCACCCCGGCGATCTATTGCAACGTGAAGGTGGTCTTCACCACCACGGTGCCGGTCGATGCCTATCGCGGCGCCGGGCGGCCGGAAGCGACCTTCGTGGTCGAGCGTTTGGTGGATGTCGCGGCCAAGGAAATGGGCATCGATCGCGTCGAACTGCGCCGCCGCAACATCATTCCCAAGGAAGCCTATCCGTACCAGACGCCGGTTCTGGTCGAGTATGATTCCGGCGATCCGATGGGTTGCCTTGAGGGGGCGCTTGTGGCGGCGGATGTCGCCGGCTTCGCGGAACGCAAGACGGCGTCGGAACGCGACGGCAAGTTCCGCGGGCTGGGTTATTCGACCTATGTCGAAGCCTGCGGTCTCGCGCCGTCGCGCTTTGCCGGCCGGCTCGGCGCCCGCGGCGGTCTCTACGAAAGCGCCACCGTGCGGGTGCATCCGACCGGGCAGGTGACCGTGCTGATCGGGACCCACAATCACGGGCAGGGGCACGAGACCACCTTCGCGCAGATCGTGTCGGAAAAGCTCGGGGTCGCCTTCGACAATGTCGACATCGTGTTCGGCGATACCGACCGTGTGCAATTCGGCATGGGCACCTATGGCTCGCGTTCGCTGGTGGTCGGCGGCGCCGCGCTTTCGAAGGCCAGCGACAAGGTGGTCGTCAAAGGCAAGAAGATCGCCGCGCACCTGCTCGAGGCCAGTGAGCAGGATATCCAGTTTGAGGCGGGCGTCTTCTCGGTTGCCGGTACCGACCGCAGCAAGACGTTTCAGGAAATCGCGGGTGCTGCCTATGTGCCGCACGATTATCCGCTCGAAATCCTCGAACCCGGGTTGGAGGAGCAGGCCTATTACGATCCCGTCAATTTCACCTATCCCGGCGGTTGTCACATCGCCGAGGTCGAAATCGATCCCGAGACCGGAATCGTGACGCTGGAGAAATATACCGCGGTCGACGACGTCGGCACCGTTATCAACCCGATGATCGTCGAAGGCCAGTTGCATGGCGGCATCGTGCAGGGCGTTGGCCAGGCGCTCTATGAGAACGCCGTCTATGACGACGTCTCGGGGCAGCTGCTGTCCGGATCGTTCATGGACTACACCATGCCGCGCGCCGATCATCTGCCGAACATGACGATCAAGACCCATTCCACGCTGTGTACGCACACCCCGATGGGCGTGAAGGGTTGCGGCGAGGTCGGCACCATCGGGTCGCCCGCGGCCGTCATCAACTCCGTCGTCGATGCCTTGTCGCATCTTGGCGTGATGCATGTCGATATGCCGGCGACGCCGAACCGGATCTGGCGTGTCATTCAGAATGCCGCGATGCCGCAGGCCGCAGAGTAGGAGAAGTCGAAATGAGATCATTTGCATTTCACAGGCCGAGCACGCTCTACGAGACGTCGGCACTGCTTGGCGGTGTCGCCGACAGCATGCCGCTGGCCGGCGGGATGACGCTGCTGCCGACCATCAAGCAGCGGCTGGCGGCGCCGGCAGCATTGATCGACCTGTCGAAGATCCCGCAAATGTCGGAGATTTCGTTCAAGGACGATGTCCTCACGATCGGCGCGATGACCAGGCATGTCGATGTCGCGGAATCAGAACTGGTGCGCGGCAAGATCCCGCTGTTGGCCAGTCTCGCCGCCGGTATCGGGGATCCCGCGGTTCGCAACCGCGGCACGATCGGCGGCTCGGTCGCCAACAACGATCCCTCGGCCGACTATCCAGCCGCGGTGCTCGCGCTGGATGCGATTGTGGTGACCGATCGCCGGGAGATCGCCGCCGACGCGTTCTTTCGCGGGCTGTTTGAAACCGCGCTCGAACCGGGCGAGATCATTATTGCGCTGCGCTTCCCGGTGCCGTCGGCCGGCGGCTATGCCAAGTTCAAATCGCCGGCGTCGCGCTATGCGGTCGTCGGCGTCTGCGCGGCGAAGAAGGCCGGAAAGGTCCGGGTCGCCGTGACCGGGGCGGGGCCGGGCGTGTTTAGGGTCGGCGCAATGGAAGCCGCGCTCGAAGGCTCGTTCACGCCAGCTGCCATCGCCGCCATCAAGGTGAGCCCGGAAAACCTCAGCTCCGATATCCACGCGGATGCGGAATACCGCGCCCATCTCGTGACTGTGATGGCAAAGAAGGCCATAGCGGCCGCTCTCCAGACGTTGTGAGGTTGCCGTGAAAGCAGGAAAGGCCCGCGCCGACGGCGCCACTGAAGCCAATGCGTTGGCCAGGCTGTCAGCCGTTGAATTACTGGAGGGCTATCGCACCAGGCGGTTTACGCCGCGCGACGTCATCGAGGATGTGATTGCCGCACTGGAACTGACCAATGCATCCTGCAACGTGGTCGTGACCGAGACCTATGATCAGGCGCGCAAGGCGGCTGACGTGGCGACAGCTGCCTGGTCTGCCAGACAGCCGGCAGGCAAACTGACCGGCGTGCCGGTCAGCATCAAGGACCTCGTCTATGTCGCCGGTGTGCGCGCGCTCGGGGGCGCGCCCGCCAACAGGGATCTGGTGCCGACCGTCGACGGCGCGGTTGTTGCGGCGTTGAAGGCGGCAGGTGCAATCGTGACCTGCAAAACCACGACATGCGAATCCGGTTACAAGCTGACGGCCGACAGCCCGGTGTCCGGTATTACGCGCAACCCCTGGAACACGAAACGGACCAGCGGCGGATCGAGTGGCGGGGCCGCGGCCTCGGTCGCTGCCGGATGCGGTCCGCTCGCGATCGGCACCGACGGAGTCGGATCGATACGCGTGCCATCCTCCTTCTGCGGCGTGGTCGGTATCAAGCCGACCTTCGGGCTGGTTCCGAGGTCGCCGGGCTTCGCGCCGCCGTCGTGGGCTTCACTCGCGCATACCGGACCGATTGCGCGTACGGTCGCCGACGGGGCCCTGCTTCTCGAAGTGATTGCGGCCCACGATCTGCGTGATGCCGCCAGCCTGCCGGTGCCGACGCGCAGCTTTGACGCCACAGCGGTAAAGCTCGACGGGATCAGGATCGGAAGCAGTGTCGACTTCGGCTATGCGGCGGTGGCGCCCGACATTCGCAAGGCCTTTCAGTCGGCGGTTGAGACGCTCGGTTCGCTTGGCGCCAGCATCGTTCCGGATTGCGTTCATTTCGAACCTGATATGCTCGAACGAATCTTGAAGCCGATCGCTTACACCGAGCAGGCCGCAGCCGTCGCGGCCCGCGACGCCAGCGCGCTCGCAGGCTCGGATGGCGACTACCGTGACGTCGTGGCAAAGGGCACTACCTATAGCGGCGTCCAATATGTCGAGGCCAGCTATCGCCGCAACAGCCTGCGCGGTTCGTTTTTGGAAATGTTTGGCAAGGTCGATGCGATCGTCACGCCGACGGTGGCCGTGACGGCATTTCCGGCCGGTACACTTGGGGTCGATGAAGTCGACGGCGTTACCGTCGACCGCCACCTAGGTTGGTCGCCGTTCTCTTGGCCGATAAATCTGACCGGGCTGCCTGCCGCCACGATTCCTTGCGGTTTCGACCGCGACGGGCTTCCGATTGGACTTCAGATTATCGCGCCGTGGCTCGAGGAGAGGCTCATCATCCGCATCGCCGCTGCCTTCGAGCGGGCGAGGCCCTGGAGCGAGTTTCGGCCCCAGATGAGCTGATCGGCTGGCGCTGCTGTCGTTTTCGGATAGCGGAAGCTCCTTGCCCAGCAGGAGCTCGTCTTCGAGATTGAGATAGTGTGCGAGATAGTCGTGCAGGGCGCTCGCGGCCTTTGATGTCGCGGTCGGGGACTTGTACAGCAGGAGATCGACCTTCGGTAGCGGCGGCAGCCCTTCCTTGTCGCCGATCTCGCGCATGTTGCGCACCAAGGCGGAGCGGCCGAGGACGGTGACCGCCATGCCGGCGAAAGCGGCGGCCTGCAAACCGCCGACGCTCGGACTGACGCAGGCAATGCGCCATCGGAGTCTTGATGCTTCCAGCCGCTCGATCGCATGGTCGCGAAAGATATTGCCCGGCGGCAGCAGCGCCAGGGGGATCGGCTTTTCGTTATGCGCCGTGGATTGCTCCCCGGTCATCCAGACTAACTGCTCCTGCCGCACCACCTGTCCGCCAGTGAAATCGTTCATGCGGGTCACCAGCGCGATATCGACTTCGCCGCGCTTCACGCATCCGACGAGTGGTGTCGAAAGAGAGCAATTCAGCTCCAGCTGAACGCGCGGAAAGGCTTTGCGGAAAATCCTCAGGATCGAGGGGAGCATGAAGGCGGCATAGAGGTCCGGGGTGCCGAGCACCACGTGACCCTCGATGTCCGGAGAGGCGAGTTGCGACAACATTTCGTCGTGAAATCCGACGATCGATCGCGCGTAACTCAGGACCGTCTCGCCTTCCGCCGTCAAAAACAGCCGGCGGCCCTCGTGGATGAAAATCGCCTTTCCGGTGAGCTCCTCCAGCCGCTGTAGCTGAAGGGTAATCGCGGGTTGGGTACGACCAAGCCGCCGCGCCGTCTCGGTGATGCTGCCGGTTTCGACGACCGACATCAGCGAACGCAGCATGCGGATGTCCAGATTGATCAGGTTCATGGCGTTGCTCGCTGTGCAGGCAGGGCCGTTCTATGCAATTTTCGTGCTTGGGTGGGAAAATAAGGAGTCCTGGGCCGGTGCTGATAAAGAGCGGGGTGTGCCTACGACTGGCGCGGCGCAGGCGCGTCCTGTTCTCGAAAGATTCGCGCGCCAGCGATCACAGATTAAGCAGCAGGCCAAAAAAGATAGCAGTCGGTGCGATTTAAGCTGGACGTCGGCAGGAAACGACCGGATTAAGGCTTGTCAGCACGCGCCGAGTAGGGCGCCGCAGATTTCCCGTCGTCGCTGCCTGACGAACGAAAGCTATTTCTTTCTGGTCGCATCTGTCAAAGCCGTTTGCTGCGGCGCGCGGCTTAGTTCATTGCCCGCAGCGATGGCCTTGCGCAGGAGCCGCATGAGTGTCGCGGCCTCGGCATCGGACAGGCCAGCCAATATGATCCGCTGCGCGGCCTCGACTGCCGGCTCTATCCCTTCGAGGGTCCGATGTCCTTCATCGGTGACCTGCAACGCGTGGGCGCGCCGGTCGGTGCGGCTAGCCAGCCGAACCAGCAAGCCTTTCTGCACCAGCCGATCCACAACGCCGGTGATGGTCGTCCGGTCATAGGCGATCAACCCGGCAAGCGTCGCCTGATCGATTCCCGGTTGCGTCCCGAT
Source organism: Bradyrhizobium sp. AUGA SZCCT0222 (assembly GCF_018130205.1). Taxonomy (NCBI): domain Bacteria; kingdom Pseudomonadati; phylum Pseudomonadota; class Alphaproteobacteria; order Hyphomicrobiales; family Nitrobacteraceae; genus Bradyrhizobium; species Bradyrhizobium sp. AUGA SZCCT0222. The sequence continues at coordinate 36,835 of NZ_JAFCLX010000010.1, read as the reverse complement.
GGTGGTGAGCGCTGCGTATTGAACGGGGGTGAGGTCATAGCCGGCTTCCTCGACCGCGGCATGGAAGACCGCCACCGCAATCTGTTGGAACCGGCGCGCCAGGTGCCCCGGCTTGTCGTCGTTCTCGGTCAACAAAACCCTCCAGGTCGCTCGCTTGACAAGTATACTGATAATAAGCATACTGATTAAATTCGGCAACGGCTTTGTGGAGCCCCAGCAAGCTGACGGCCCGGAAGTCGCGTCAGGCGCGGGGAGGGTTTCGTGCAATTTCATCTGAACGGATTCGAACCCGGCGACCCCGAGATTCAAGACCCTGCACAACGGGTTGTTGCGTCAGGATCTGCCGGCGCCATTCCGGCGGAGGTCGACATCCTCATCGTCGGCTGCGGTCCGGCCGGTCTGACGCTGGCGGCTCAGCTGTCCGCCTTTCCCGATATCAAGACCTGCATCGTTGAACAGAAGCCGGGCCCTTTGCTCCGCGGCCAGGCTGATGGCGTTGCCTGCCGCACGATGGAGATGTTCGAAGCCTACGGCTTCAGCGAGCGTGTGCTGAAGGAAGCCTGCTGGATCAACGAGACGACCTTCTGGAAGCCCGACCCTGCGCAGCCCGACAACATCGTCCGCAGCGGACGGGTGCAGGACACCGAAGACGGGCTGTCGGAGTTTCCGCATGTCGTCCTGAACCAGGCGCGGGTGCATGATTTCTACCTCGACGTCATGCGCAAATCGCCGTCGCGGCTCGAGCCGTACTATGCGCGGCGCCTGCTCGATCTTCAGATCGACCCAGCGGCCATCTCCGGCAACGATGCCGGTTCCCATCAGGTGAGCGCGAGATTCGAACGGCTCGATTCCGCGCACGAAGGACAGATCGAGACCATCAAGGCGCGCTATGTGGTGGGCTGCGACGGGGCGCGCAGCACGGTGCGCGCGAGCATCGGGCGCACGCTGCGCGGCGACTCCGCCAACCATGCCTGGGGCGTCATGGACGTGCTGGCCGTCACCGACTTTCCGGATGTCCGCTTCAAGTCATTGATACAGTCCGCCAACCACGGCAGCATCATCATCATTCCGCGGGAAGGCGGCTATCTTTTCAGGCTGTATATCGAACTCGACAAGCTCGATGCCGGCGAGAGGATTTCCAATCGTAACATCACGGCCGACGACCTGATCGCGGCGGCGCGGCGCATTTTCAAGCCCTATTCGCTCGACGTGAAAGAGGTTCCGTGGTGGTCGGTCTATGAGATCGGCCAGCGCCTGTGCGACAAGTTCGATGACGTGCCGGAAGCGGACGTCGCGAAACGTCTGCCGCGTGTGTTCATCGCCGGCGACGCCTGCCACACCCATAGCCCGAAAGCGGGCCAGGGCATGAACGTTTCCATGCAGGACGGCTTCAATCTCGGATGGAAGCTGGCCTCGGTCTTGCGGCAGCGCTGCGCGCCCAGCCTCCTGCACAGCTATTCGGCCGAACGCCAGGCGATCGCCAGCGAACTGATCGACTTCGACCGCGAATGGGCCGCCTTGCTCGCGTCGAGCAAGGGGTTCGATCCGGCCGAGACCCAGAGATACTTTGTGAGGCATGGTCGCTACACCGCCGGAACCGCGGCCCGCTACCGGCCCTCGATCCTGACCGGTGAGCCAACCCATCAGCATCTGGCCCAGGGGCTGACGATCGGCATGCGCTTTCATTCGGCGCCGGTCATCCGTGTGGCCGACGCCAAACCGGTTCACCTCGGCCACACGGTCAGGGCGGACGGCCGCTGGCGCATTTTTGCCTTTGCCGGCGCGGAGGATCCCGCGGCGTCCAACTCCGGCATCCGGGCCCTGTGCGACTTCCTCGGCGAAGCGGAGGCCTCTCCTGTGCGGAAATACACCCCTGATAACGAGGACATCGACTCGGTGATCGATGTTCGCGCGGTTTTCCAGCAGGATCATCACGCGCTCACCATCGAAGCGATGCCGTCCTTCCTGCTTCCGGGGAAGGGGCGTTATGGACTTCGTGATTACGAAAAAATGTTTTGCGCCGACCTGACAGGCGGCAACGACATCTTCACGATGCGTGGCATCGATCGCGAACAGGGATGCATGGTTGTCGTACGGCCAGACCAGTACGTGGCGCACGTTCTGCCGCTCGATGGCTATGGGCCGCTCGCGACATTCTTCGATGGCTTCATGACCCAGCCGGACTGAACGCAGCCAACGCCCACTAAATTGGTGCTTGCACACCTGCCAAGGGGGACGCGTGGCAGCAAGCTGCGATCGCAGTCTTCGTTCAATTCTATCCGGTAGTACCGTGGGGGCGCACCAGATTGTCCGCCCAGTCTTCGGCAATGTGGGGCAGCGAGAGGTCTGGCTTCCGGTCGAGGAGCAGTTCGAGCACGCGCGGCGGCGTGAGTGGCAGCTCCTGGACGCGTTTGCCCGTTGCGTTAGCGACCGCGCATGCGATCGCCGCGCCGACGTTGAGGATGGGCACTTCGCCGGCGCCCTTGGTACCGAGTGGTCCGATTGACGGCGCACCCTCATAAAGACTGGTCTCGACCGGCACGACATCGAGCGCCAGCGGCACGCGATAGGTTTCGAAACCGCTCTGGTTGACGCGGCCGTTGGTGCCGATCGTCACCTCTTCGTGCAAGGCATAGCCCAGTCCCTGCACGACGCCGCCCTGGATCTGGCCCTGGATCGCGCGCGGGTTCAGTGCGCGGCCGACATCCTGGACGACGCGATAGCTGAGCACTTCGACATGCCCGGTCTCTCCGTCGACGGCGACCTCGCAATCATGGACAGCGAATACGGGGATGTCGATCGCGTCGATGAAGTGGCCGGCGACGCATCCCGGCATCGCCGGCACGCCGGCTCCGGTGAAGGCGCCGGTGCCGGAGACCGGTCCGATCTGGGCCTGGGCGCGGGTCGCGACCTCGGCGACCGTGCGGCCCGAACCGGGCGCGCCCGCGATCTCGATTCGTCCCTGGCGCATCACGAGGTCTTCCGGTGCCGCCTCGATCATGTCAGAGGCGACCTTGAGCAGCTTTGTGCGTACTTCCTGCGCGGCCGACAGACTGGCTGCGCCGAGCGCGACCGTGGTGCGGCCGCCGCCGACGCCGACATCGTAGCCGGCCGCATCGGTGTCGGCGGCGCGGACGATCACATTTCCAGGGTCAATGCCGAGCGTACTAGCGACGATCTGCGGAAGGCTCTGCATCATCGAGCCGGAGCCGATCTCGACGCCTGACGTCACGAGCGTGGCCGTGCCATCGGCATTCATGTTCACGGTTGCCGCCGAAGGACCGACAAAGACGAACCAGGTTCCGACCGTGGTGGCGCGGCCAAACAGCCGACCGTCGGCAAGCTTGCGGGGCGGGGCGGCCGCGTCGCGTAGCGTGTCCATCCGCGCGAGCATCGGGCCGAGCACGTCGCCCTCGAACACCTGGCCGGTGGCGCCGAGATCGCCATCGCCGAGCACGTTGCGGCGGCGGAAGGCGAGGGGGTCCATGCCGATCCGGGCGGCAATCTCGTCGGTGTGCCGCTCCAGCGCGAAGGTGTTGTAGACGCCGTTGCAGCAGCGGAACGCTCCGTTCGGAGCGGTGTTGGTGTAGACCGCACGCGAGACCAGCCTCACCGCGCCGAGCCGGTAGTTGCCGCCGAGCGTGTGCGCGGTCATGGTGGTCAGGAAGATCTGTTCTCCGCCATACGCCCCGCAGTCCATCAGGACGACGGCTTCGCGCCCGATGATCTCGCCTTCGCGTGTCACCGCCGAGCGAATGCGGATCTCGGCATTCTCGCGGAACAGGCAGGTCAGCATCTCCTCCTCCCGCGAGTTGACCAGCCGGACCGGCCGTCCGCTGGCGCGGGCAAGCAGGGCGGCGAAGGGTTCGACCGCAAGATCGAATTTGAGGCCGAAGCCGCCGCCGACCGGTGGCACCGTGACGCGCACCTGCGATGCGGCGACACCGAGGAGCCGTGCGGTTGCGTTGCGGATGCCCCAGGGAACCTGGGTCGAGGTCTCGATATGGAAGCGTCCGTCTTCGTAGCTTGCGAGCACCGCGCGCGGCTCGAAGGCGACATGGTTTTGGCGGCCGACGCGGAAGGTGCTCTCGATGATCTCAACGTCAGTCCGTGCGAAGGCGCCATCGACATCGCCGCGGACCACGGTCGCCTCCCACGCGACGTTACCTTCGCGTGCCCCGCCTTCGAACAGGACTTCGTACGCGCTCCAGTCGGGATGAACGAGGGGCGCTTCAGGCGCAAGCGCCTCGGCCATGGTGAGCACGGCCGTCACGGGCGCGATCTCAACTTCGATCGCGGCGAGGGCAGCCTGGGCTTGCGCAAGCGTGTCGGCGGCAACCGCTGCCAAGGGCTCGCCATCGTAGCGGATCACGTCGCGGGCAAACAGCGGGTGATCGGCGATGCCGATTCCGATCGTGCCGGGTGCGTCGGCGGCTGTCACCACCGCGCGCACGCCGGGCATGCGCGCGGCTTTGGCGGTGTCAAGTCGGACGATGCGTCCCGAGGGGACGCCGGCGCGTAGCACCGCGGCGTGCAACATGCCCGGTAGATAGCGATCGACCGTGTAGCGCGTGTGGCCGCGCAGTTTGTCGCCGGCATCGCGGCGTCGGAAATCCATGGTTGCGGAAACGTCGGCCATCGCTGGGCCTCCCATCATGTCGCGGTGAGCGCCCGCACGGCCGCTTCGACGATGCTCTCATATCCGGTGCACCGGCAGATGTTGCCGGTCAGCGCGGAGCGGACGTCGTCGCGCGTTGCGCCGGGTGTTGCCTTCATCAGGTGCGTCAGGGTCACCACCATGCCGGGAAAACACATGCCGCATTGCACGGCGTCGCAAGCCTCGAGCGCCTGCTGGATCGGGTTCAATGTGCCATTTGCGGCTAGGCCTTCGACGGTGCGGACCTCGCAACCCTGCGCGAGCGCCGCGGGCATCAGACACGACAAAGTGGGCCTGTCGTCGACCAGCACCATGCAGGCGCCGCAAAAGCCCTCGCGGCAGACCGGCTTGACGCCGGTCAGGTGAAACTCCTCGCGCAGGACGTCGACCAGCGGCGTGACGGGATCGGCGGTGAAGCCGCGACGATCGCCGTTGACGTTCAGGCTCAGGGCCATGTTCACCTCCATCATCATCGGCGCTCAGCTGCCAAGCGCGGCGACGGCAGCGCGACGCACAAGGCTTGGCAACACGCTCACGCGGTACCAGGCCGGCACCTCGACGCTGTCGCGGCCGGTGAATTCATCGGCCAGTTCGGCCGCGACCTTGGTAGCCTGTACCGAATCCAGCACGTGGCCGAGCAGCGCCGCTTCGAGACGGACCCAGCGGCGCGCGACCGGTTCGACCGAACCGACGGCGATCCGAAGGGCCTGCACACGGTTTGCCGGATCGATCGCCACCGCGAGGCTGACGATGGCGACCGGGTAGTCGCCCGACTGGCGCAGTGGCAGGCGCGCATGCGCGGTCTTGCGCGCGTTCCGCGGCACGACGATCCGCGTGAGCAGCCGGCCGGGTGCGAGTGTCGATCGCATCCTGAGGAACTGTTCCAGATTGATCCGCTCACGATCGTTTCGGCTGGCAATTTCGACCTCGGCGTTGAGGCATAGCAGCGCCGGCACACAATCGGCCGCGGCGAACGCCGTTGCCGAGAGGTTGCCCCCGATCGTCGCCATCGCGCGGATCGCCGGATTGGCGGCGCGGCCGGCCGCCGCTGTGAGCACGCCGAACCCGGGGAGACCGGCCAAAGCCGCCGCCAACGCCGCGTGCGTGACCGCAGCGCCAATCTCGATCGTCTCAGTGCCGATCCGGATCGCGCTCAGTTCGGGGATTTTCCCGATCGCGACATAGTGCGCCTTGAGCTGCTCGTGCCGGATCGGAGACCGCATGATCCAGGTGCCACCGGCAAAGGGAGCGCCAGCGGTGCCGTAGTCGCTCAGCGCATCGAGTGCTGCCGGCAGCGAGGGCGCGACGTAGAACGATCCCGCCGGACCGCTTTGCAGGAGGGGATCAGTCGTCATTGGCGCCGCTCCAGTCGCAGGCGATCGAGCAGTACGCCGATGATGACGATCGCGCCCAGCACGACCATCTGGACGTAGCCGTCGATGCGGGTGAGATTCATGCCGTTGGAGAGGATTGTGACGAACAAGGCGCCGAGCACCGCGGTGCCGACCCCGCCGCGTCCGCCGGCGAGGCTCGTTCCGCCGACCACGGCGCCTGCAATCGCCTGCAGCGACAGCGAGCCGCCGAGATTAGGTTCGCCCGAGCCGGTGCGCGCCGTCATCATGATGGCACCGAGGGCGGCGAGGGCCGAGCACAGCACATAGGTGAGAACCAGGATGCGCTTCACCGGCAAACCCGCCACCGCTGCGGCGCGCGGGTTTGTGCCGATGATGTAGAGCGAGCGGCCGAAGACGGTACGTGCCAGCATCAGTTGCAGCACGATGCCGATCGCGACGGTGATTGCGATGGCGGCGGGGACACCGAATATGTTGCCGCCGTAAAAGATCTGCGAGAAGGTGCTAGGTACGCCCTGCACGGGCCGTCCGGCCGACAGCGTCGTCGCGACGCCGATCGCGATATTGTAGCTGCCGAGGGTTGCGACAAAGGGGTTCACGCCGAGCAGCGCGATCACCACGCCATTGAACAGGCCGCACGCGATGCCAAGGCCGAAGCCGGCGCCAAGTCCGGCGAGCAGGACGGTGGTCGTGTCGTGGCCCGATGCGGTGGCGCCGGCCATCGCCAGCGCGGTGCCGACGCTGACCATCGATACTGTCGGACCAAGGGCAAGATCGAAGCCGCGTGTCAGGATGACCACGGTCTGCGCCATCGCGAAGAGTGCGAGATAGCTGGTCTGCTGGGCGATGTTGAGCAGGTTGGCCGGGGAGAGCACGCGGCCGTCGACGGCGGCAAAGCCGAGCAGCAGCACGACCAGCGCGATCGGCAGCATCGCGCGCCAGAGCCATTCGGCCGGAAGCCATCGCGTGTGACCGGTGTCCTTGGCGGCTACCGACAATTCGAGGTCAGACACGGGACTTCCTCCGTCGGCTGAGTTCGTCCAGCGCCACGGCCGCCACCATGATGACGCCGAGGAAAACCGGCTGCAGGCGGGAGTCGATGTGCAGGAGGTTGAGTGCGTTGCCGAGGATGGTCAGAAACAGCGCGCTGATGGCGACGATCTCGACCCGGCCGACGCCGCCGCGCAGGCTGACCCCACCGATCACGGCGGCGGCGATCGACTGCAGCATCATGCGGTCGCCGCCAAAGCTGGCCTGGCCGGAGCCTACCTGCGCGGTCAGCAATATGCCGGCGAGGGCGGCGAGCACGCTGGAGAGGACATAGGTTCCGACGATGTGGCGCTGGATCGACACACCGGACACCACGGCCGCATCGACGTTGCCGCCGATCGCATAGACGTAGCGGCCGAACAAGGTTCGCCGCTGCGCGAACATCGTCACGAGGATGACGGCGAGTGCGAGGTAGACAGCGGTCGGCAAGCCGAACACCTGGGCACGCCCAAAACCTTTTACGAAAGCCTCGGGCATGCCGTAGACCGGGATGCCGCTGGTGATCATGAGGCCGACGCCGGCGGTCGCCGACATCGTGCCGAGCGTCACCACGAAGCCCGAGACCTTGAGCTTCGCCACGCAGAAGCCGTTGACGAGCCCGACCAGCAGTCCGCAGCCGAGCCCGGCCGCGACGCCGCTAGCGATGATGAGGGCGTTGTTGCCGGGAAACGCGACCGCGGCGGCCGCCATGGTCTTTGCGGTCACCACGCTGGCGAGCGCGACGACGGCGCCGACCGAGAGGTCAAAACCACCCGCGATGATCACCATCGCCTGGCCGCAAGCGACGATCGCGAGAAACGACGCGTTGCGCAGGATGTTGAGGATGTTGATGATGCCGTAGAACTGGGGATCGATCGCCGACATGCCGGCGACAAGCGCGACCAGCAGCGCCGGCAGCAATCCGATCCGTCCGGCGATCGATCGGCCGGAGCCGATGGAAGTCCGAAGTTGGGTGGCGGTGAGGGCCGTGCTCATGCCACCTCCGCCGCAAGATGATCCCTGAAGAAGCTCGCAAGCACGTTTTGCTCGGTCTTCTCGGCGCCCTTCAGCTCGGCAGCGACCCGGCCATGGTGCATGACGTAGAGCCGGTTCGACAGCGCCAGCACCTCCGGCAATTCGGACGACACCACGATGACGGCGGCGCCGGCCTCGACAAGACGCTTCATGAATTCGTAGACCTCGAGCTTGGCGCCGACGTCGATGCCGACGCTCGGCTCGTCGAACAGAAAGACGGTCAGCTCGCGCGTCAGCGCGCGCCCGAGCATGACCTTCTGGCGGTTGCCGCCGGACAGCGCGCCGGCGGTCCGTTCGATGTTGGGCGGCCTGAGCTGCAACTGCTCCATGATGCCGGTGATCGCGATGCGCTCCGCAGCCTGTCGCAGCACGCCAAAGCGGGCGAACGCGGGCAGGTCGAGCCCGGTCATCGAGACGTTCTCGCGGATCGGACGCGACAGCGCGAGCCCTTCGGCGATCCGGTTTGCGGGGAAATAGGCGATGCCACGCTTCAGGCTGCGCCGCGGCGTGGGAAATTCGTAGCGCAAGCCATCGATCCGGACTACGCCCGAAGCCATCGGCTCCAGCCCGTAGATGGCGCGGATCAGCTCCGATTTGCCGCAGCCGACGAGGCCTGCAATGCCGGTGATCTCGCCCGCCTGGGCGTAGAAGTTCACGTCGCGAACGCTGCCGTCGGTCAAGGTGAGGTTTTCGACGTCGACCATGACCTTGTCCGGCTTGTGCGCGATCGTCGGAAACAGCAGATCGATCTTGCGGCCGGTCATCAGTTCGACCAGTTCGCCGTCGGTCGACGTGGCGGCATCGAGGGTGCGGATATGGCGGCCGTCGCGCAACACGGTCACGCGGTCGGCAAGCGCGCGGATCTCGCGCATGCGGTGCGAGACATAGATCAGCCCGACATTCTGGCTCTTCAGCCGGGCAATCAGCTCGAACAGCCGCCCGGTCTCGCGCTCCGTCAGCGAGGCGGTCGGCTCGTCGAGGATGAGCAGACGCACCCGGCCGAGCAGCGCCTTGGCGATCTCCGTCATCTGCTGGTGCGCGCGCGAGAGATCGTCGACGCGCTGCGATGGATCAAGGTCGAAGCCGAGTTCGTCGATCAGCGCCCGGGCCCGCTTGCGCATCTCGCGCGCCCGCAACACGCCGCTGCTCGAGACTTCGCGGCCGAGGAACAGGTTCTCTTCCACCGTGAGGCTTGGAACCAGCGAGAATTCCTGGAACACCGGGCTGATGCCGATCGCGCGCGCCCGCTGCGGCGTGAGGTGGCGGATTTCCTCGCCGCCGAAATGGAATGTGCCTTCGTCGGGCGGAAACGTCCCTGATACCACATTGATCAGGGTCGATTTGCCGGCGCCGTTCTCGCCGAACAGCACATGCAGTTCGCCGGCACGGACATCGAGATCGACCCGGTCGAGCGCGCGGACGCCGGAGAATCGTTTTGAGATCCCCCGCAATGCGAGCAGGGGCCCGGTCTGCTTCAAGTCGATGTCGACACTTATCCCCGTCTCCGCAGGCGGCCGGTAAGCAGGCGGGAGCGCTTGTCTCCCGCCGGTGTGTTGCCGGGGCTTACTTAGGTCTTACCTTAGGTCTTACTTGAGGCTTTACTTGGCCTTGACCGAGTAGACCGGCTTCCAGCTTCCGGGCGCCAGCACGAGGCCCATCTGCAGCTTCGGTACGGTGGTCTTGTCGACGGCCGAGGCCAGCGGTTGAGCCAGACTCATCACGGGTTTCTTCTCGATCAGGCGCACGGCCTGATCGACCGAGACGGCGCCTTCGCCGACCGGGTACTGGGTCGCAAAGGCGAGGACGTCGCCGCGGTTCAGTGCATCGAGCATGGCCTGGTTCTCGTAGGAGGACATGATCTTCATGTCGCTGCGGCCGGCTTCCGCGACCGCGCCGATCGCCGCTTCAGCGGTGGGTGCGGTGCCCCAGATCACGTTCATGCCCGGGTAGGCCTGCAGCGCGTCCTGAATCAACTGGAGTTGGACCGCAACGCCGGAGTCGCCGAACTTCTCGGCAAGGACCTTGGCGTTCGGATTCTTCGCCACCGCCTTCTTGAAACCTTCATTGAAGGATTCCGCCCAGCCCGAGCCGGCGGGACCCGGGAATGTCACGATGTTGAGCTTGGCGTCGGGCTTGGCCTGCGCCAGCAGGCCTTCGCCGGTCACCCCGCCCATGGCGACGAAGTCGACATAGATCGCGGCGGGCAGGGCGTTGGGCGGCAGCGGGTTGGCGACACCGACGACCGGCACGCCCTTGGCCTTGGCTTCCTCGAATTTCTTGCTGAGACCCGCACCGGAGATCGCGCCGACAATGATCGCGTCGGCGCCGCTCGCCATGCAATCGTCGAATTGCGAGAGCTGCTTCGGCAGGTTCTCGTAGCCGCCGGCCTCGTAGAGGGTCATGTTGACGTTCATTGTCTCGGCCTGCTTGACGATGCCGTAGGCGACCGCCACCCAAAAGCTGTCCTTCATATGCGGAAACAGCACGCAGAGCTTGTAGGGCTTCTCGGCCTTCGGCAGCGGTGTGTACTCCGCCGGCTTCGGTGTGCCGGACGAGGCGTCGTAGACCTTCATCGGAAACCAGGGCGTCTCGGCCGCGGCGGGCGAGATCGCCGCAAGTGCGAGGCCCGCGGCGATGCAGAGCGTGGAGCGGACCGGCCGAAGCCGGTTGACGGGAAGGTACGTCGTACTGGTCATAGCTCTATCCTCATGGTTCGAATGAAAGGGCGAGGGCCGATAAGTTCGGATCCTCATTTGCATGCGCGCGCCGCGCCGCCCGTGGGCGACGCGGTTGCCGGCGGGGATTAGTCCGCGGCCCAATTTGCGACCGAGCGTCGCTCGAATACCTCGCGAAACTGACGCGTGGATTCAGGAAGGAGAGCGCCGGTGCCCCAGTCGAGGATCACGGCGTGCTGGCGGATCACGTCGAGCGTATCGATCGCGCCGCTGCGAAAACGTTGCGCCACCACTTCCGGGTCGAGCCGCGCCTTGGCGACACGCTCGGTCCTGATCTTGGCGCGGAGTGCATCGGTAGCGGCCCTGTCGATCTCATATTCGCAGAGCTCGGCGTCGATGGTCTGGACCACCACGCCATAGTCCTTGGCGGCGCGCTCGACCGAGACGTAGTCGTCCTTGATATCCTCGATCACGAGACGCGGATCGCGCAGAAGCGGATCGCCGAACCCGCCGCCACCGGCGGTGGGGCGCGAGAACACGTCGCCTTCGCCGATCGGGACATCGGAGAAGATCGAACCCAGCCGTTCTTCGGTGGCCGCGCCTGCGCGATGCAAGGTCAGGCCATGCGGCATCGAAGGCAGGCCGCCTTCAATGCCCCAGACCACGGCGCGTTCGCGGTCGCAGATATAGGAGATCACCGTCTTCTCCGCCTGCAACATCCGTGAGGTCTTCACCACCCCTGCACCGCCGCGCCATTTGCCGGGGCCGGGCGAGTCCGTGAGGATTTCGCACTTGGTGGTCAGGATAGGGTTGGCGCGCTCCTGGCCCTCGACAGGCTGCGACATCAGGCCGGTGCCGAAGCAGGCGGTCGTGACGTTGCTGCCGTCCTTGCCGTTGCGTCCACCCCAGCCGCCCGGCAGCCAGTCGTAGAACATGAAGATCGGCTTGTCGGAACTGCGGGCGTCGAGACCGCCGGTGAGCAAATATTCGAGATTGAAGGCGCAGGCGAGCGCGCGCTCCGGCATCAGCTTCGACCACATCTCGTAGATCGAGTTCATGATCTTCTCGAACGGCATCAGGAAGCCGGTGACTGCGATCGGCCATTTGGCATCGACGATCGAGCCCTCGGGCGCGATGATGTCGAAGCAACGGTAAAAGCCGGAGTTGAGCGGCAGGTCGGGAAAGAAGGTCTTCATGCCCGCCGCAACGGCCGAGAAGGTGGCGCCGAAGGCCGAATTGTAGATCGAGCCGATGGTCGGATGGCTGCCGGTGAAATCATAGATCGCACGGTCGCCCTTGATCGTCATCTTGATTCGGATCGGGATCATGCCTTCGCCGCCGGCGGGGTCGCGATCGATGAAGTCGACCGTCTCCCATTCACCGTCCGGGAGCGCGGCGATGCGCTGGCGCGCCGAGCGCTCGACATAGTCCTGAACCGCGGCAAGTCCCGTCTCGACGGTGTCGCGGCCGTATTTGTTGACGAGGCGCAGGATTTCGCGCTCGCAGACCTGCGTTGCCTGGGCCTGCGCCTGGATGTCGCCAATGATCGAAGCCGGATCGCGCGTGTTCGAGGCGATCAGGTGCGCGACGTCCCTGCGCAGGCCGGCCTTGTCAAACAGCCGTACCGGCGTGATGCGCAGTCCCTCGCGGAACATCTCGCGGGCGGCGACGTCGAACGATCCGGGCACACTGCCGCCGACATCAGACCAGTGTCCGTTCGACTGGCTGAAGGCGATGATCTTGCCGTCGGCAAAGATCGGCCGGATCAGGCGCACGTCGGAAAAATGCGTGCCGCCGGCATAGGGGTCGTTGATCGCATAGACGTCGCCTTCATGCATGTCGCCCTCGAAGTGGCGCATGACGTCCTGGCAGGTGAAGTGCAGCGTTCCGACATGGACGGCGATGTCCTGATTGCCCTGGGCTGCACATTCGCCCTTGGCGTCGTGCAGGGCACTCGAGAAATCGCGGTTGTAGATCACGAAGGAATAGCAGGTCCGCAGCACCTGCTCGCCCATCTGGTCGACGCTGGTGATGAAGGAGTTCTTCAGGACTTCGAAGGTTACAGGGTCGAGCGCAAGATTGCCGGCCATCGGCTCACTCCTTCACGCGGATGATGATGTTGAGGTATTTGTCGACTTCCGCGCTGGCGCCGGGCGGCACCACGGTGGTCGCGTCGACTTGTTCGATGATCGCGGGACCCTGGAAGCTGAAGCCGCAGGGCAGGTCGTCGCGCTGAAAGACCGGTGTGTCGAGTCCGTTGCCATCGAACCATACCCGGCGCCGGTCGACCGGCTCCGGGATCGCTCCGGTGGGCTTGTGCACCGCGAACTCGGCCTTGGGGACGATGCCGACGGCCTTCAGGTTGAGACGGAAGAAGCTGACGGGAGAATCGTCGCGGCGGAAATTGTATTCGCGCTGATGCTCGGCGTGGAAGCTCTTGACGAGGTCGGCTATCGCGCCGATCGGACGCGGCGCGCTGACGGCGAGCGACCGCCACTGGCCGCGATACATCATATCGATCGACCGCTGCAGCACGATGTCCTGCTGGGCGACGCCTTCGTGGGTCAGCCGCGCCAGGGCTTCCTTCTCCAGCGCGGCGAACTGCGCCTCGATGTCGGCGGAATCGGCCTCGTCGGCGCCGACCATGCAGCTTTGCGAGAAGTCGTGCTGCATGTCGACCAGGAGGCATCCGAGCGCCGAGGTCACGCCGGGATTGGGCGGCACGATCACGACGGGGATCGCGAGTTCGCGGGCGACATCGACGCCGTGCAGGGCGCCGGCGCCGCCAAAAGCGACGAGCGCGAAGTCGCGCGGATCGTAGCCGCGGCTGATCGAGATCAGCCGTACCGCATCCGACATGTTGGCGTTGGCAACTTTCAGGATCGCGTCGGCTGCCTCGTGAAGGCCAAAACCGAACGGCTTTGCGACGCCTTCCTCGACGGCCTTGCGCGCAAGCTCGGGATCGAGCATCACCTTGCCGCCGGCCAGACTGGTGCCGAGCCGACCCATCGTGACGTTGGCGTCGGTATTGGTCGGCTGCGCATTGCCATTGCCGTAACAGGCCGGGCCCGGATAGGCGCCGGCCGATTGCGGGCCGTTGCGCAAGGAACCGGCCGGATCGGTCCAGGCGAGCGATCCTCCGCCCGCGCCGATGGTGAGCACCTCGATGGACGCAAACCGGATCGGGTAGCCGTATTCGATGTACCAGTCCTTGGTGATGCGTGACTGACCCTCATAGGCCAGCGAAACGTCGGTCGAAGTACCGCCCATGTCGAGGCCAATCGAATTGGGAAAGCCGCAGAGGCCCGCGATGTAGCGGCTGGCAATCGCGCCGGCGGCAATGCCGGAACCTGCGAGGCGCGCGGCGAAATCCTTGACGCTCGCCGGCGTCATGACGCCGCCGCCGGTGTGCAGCAGCAGAAGATCGCGGGTGTAGCCTTCATCGGCAAGGCGCTCGCCGAGGCGGCTCGTGTAGCTGACCACGACCGGGCTGACGACGGCGTTGACGACCGTCGTCGAGAATCGCTCGTGCTCGAAGATTTCGGGGAGCACCTGCGAGGAGATCGACACCGGAATGTCCGGCATCTCCGCCAGCAGGATGTCGCGCATCGCGCGCTCATTCTCGCCATTGAGGTAGGCGTTCATGAAACAGACCGCGATCGCGGCCACGCCCCGGCGCTTCAGAATGCGCGCGACCTTGCGCGCGGCGTCAGTGTCGAGCGGCTGGATCACCTTGCCGGCCGCATCGACGCGTTCGGGTACGGTCAGCCGGTCGCGTCGCGGCACGTAGGGTTTGACGACGTCCTTGTAGGTGTCCCAGAGGTCTTCCTTGTTGGCCCGCCGGATTTCGATGACGTCGCGGAAGCCTTCGGTCGTCACCACGGCCGTGCGCGGAAGACGGCGCGTGATCAGTGCGTTGGTCGCAACCGTGGTGCCGTGCGAGAACAGCGCCACCTTCGACAGATCAATGCCGGCCTTGGAGACGCCGCCCATGATCCCCTCGATGGGATCCCGGGTCGTGGATGTTTTCTCGATGCGGATGAGGCCGGTGGCCTCGTCCATGATGCATATGTCGGTAAAGGTGCCGCCGACGTCGACGGCCACGCGAAGATTTTGCACGATACGGCTTCCTTTCCAACGCGTGCCGGGCGAGGTCGGGTCGACGGTTCAGGCGCGCCGGATCGATGATCCGGCTGCCGCAGACGGCCCGTTCGACCGGCGGATTTCGAAAGTTGTCGCGAGGATTATAGGCAGGCCTTCGGTGAGGCTTCTTGACGCTGAGCGCAGGAAGATTTGTGCCAGAGAGCACGAACGGCTCAGCCGTCGCGTCTACTCCAGCCTGCCCAGGAAACAATCAAGGGTCGGATCAGGAAGAGTACTGGAGCCGTCATTGCTTCATGGATAGGCTGCGCGCGCCGCCGCCCGCGCCTCGCTCGGCGTGCAGCCGAACCGGCCGCGGTAGTTGCGGCTGAACTGCGCCTGGTCGCCGAATCCCCAATGGTAGGCAATTTCGGAGATGCTCTTGCGACAGTGCGGATCGCGCAGCATGGCATCGCACATCAGCAGGCGCTGGGCGCGGATATAGGTGCTCACGGTGACGCCTTCGCCTTCGAATATCTGGTGCAGATATCTGAGAGAAATGCCGCAACCGTCCGCCACCGTCTGCGGCGTCAGCCGCATGTCGTCGAGGTGTGTACGGATAAAATGCTCGCAGCGATGCAGATGCGCATTGCGGATCGTGGACGAGTGACCCGCCAGCACGCGCTCGTCGGACTCGACCGCCATCGCCAGCAAATCGATGAGATGCTTGCCCATCATGGTTCGCGCGGTCTCGTCCATTTCCTCGATGCGCTCGCCGGACAGGCGTAGCGTATCGACGAAGAGCGCGCCGACGCTGCGGCTGGCGTCGAATTGCAAGGTTGCGAGGCGTTCGGGGCGGGAGATCCGCCCGCGCAGCACGGCGCTTGGGATTTTCAGCACCCAGAGCGCGGCGGGATCGTGGTGGCTGAACTCATAGGGTAAATGGCTGCGCTCGATCAGGAAGGCGCCCGGTCGGCAGCGGATGTCCTTGCCGTCCTGCTCAAAGCGGATCTCGGCGAGCTCGGGCACGGTGATCAGGAAGCATTCCTCGCGTTCATTGACGAGGTGGCGCTCGTGCCGCTTGTAAAGCAGGCCGTCGCAGACGTTGCGGGAGATCGAAACCGGCCCGAGCGACCAGGCGCCCAAATTGCCGTGGAAGTCATGACCTCCGAGAAAGCGAAGATCCAACGAGTAGTAGATGTCGGAGACGACCTTCTGCCAGAACTGGCGGCGGTGATGGGTAGGAATGTCGTTGGTCGCGAAAGTGGTCTGCATCTTGCGCTCCGTCACTGCCGTCGACTACGGGGTCTTAGGTTCTCTCCTGACCAGGACCATCGGCCGTGCCGATGCCGTGACGACTGCGAAAGGCGGCGTCGATCCGATTTCTGATGGCCGCACTCATGCTGCACCCCGTTGCCGCCGTCGTCAGCTTGGCGAGGACGGCAGGATGACGTCAAGTCCAATGGAAGGGGAAGCCGATATTTTAGGCTACGCGTGCTCAATTTCGATTTAGGCAACCGAAGGATGGAGGCCGCGGTCAACGACAACCTTCCGGACGGATTACGGTCCGGGGAGTTTGCCCATCGTCAGAACGTTCCGGCGATCACGCCAGTGCGGCTGACGCTGGCCGATCAGCTCGATGTCGGCTGCGATCACCGTGCCGAACATGAAACAGCCGCCGCCCGAAACGGCGTCGGGATCGCCGCCGGCGGCAGGCCGCGCAAGTCCTTCGCGACCAAGCAGATAATCCAACCGTGGTTAGTCGCATTGAGGGCGTAAGATAAGCCGCTGAAATACCGAGACTATCTCTTTTCCATCGCCCCCTTGATGGATTGGAGCGCGAAGGCGGCATGCGCACGATGGTTGCGCCGAGAGATCAGAGGAAATCGAGCAACATCCAGCGTGCGCAAGCCGACCTGAACGTGCTGGGGTATCAGTGGCGGGTCGATCGTTTCAAGAACGTGCATATGAAGACTGCGGTTTGCTGGTTGGCCGCGCTCAAGTTAAATCCTTCGTCTATGGAAAAATCCCGCCCCCAAAAGAGGCGCGTGTCGATCGCCGGCATGCATATCGATCGCGCTTCAGCGGTCCCGATCCACCTGCAGATCGCCGCGCATCTCCGGAACGGCATTCTGCAGGGGAGGCTTTCGGCCGGCACGCAGTTCCTCGGCTCGCGGGAGATCGCGCGCGAACTGGGCTGTTCACGAACCGTGATTCTGACAGCGTGGGATTTGCTCTATGCCGAAGGTTACCTGGAATCGACCCCGCGTGGAGGCGTCACCGTCGCGTCGGTCAAGCAGGCGCAAGCGAGCCCGGCGCCAGCGGCGGCGTCCTCGTCAGGAGAGGATTCAATTGCTATCGAAATTGCCCCGGTCTCTGATCGTTGGCAGTCCCTGCTGGCATTCGAATACGACACCAACTGGAAGTCCGAATTCAGCCCCGGTGCGCCGGATGTTTCCAGCTTTCCGTTCAAGGAGTGGGCAAGGCTGCTGCGGCAGGCTTGGCAGAATCCGAAAAATTCCGACTGTCTGGATCTTCCGCCCGAGGGGCATCCGGCATTGCGAAGCGAAATCGCCAATTTCCTCGGATCGGTGCGCGGCCTGGTCTGTGCTCCGGGCAATGTGGCCGTGACCTCCGGCACGTCCGGCGCGCTGGATTTCTGCAGCCGGATGATCCTCGATCAGGGCGATGAGGTGTGGGTCGAGGAGCCCGGGTTCGTCGAAGCCCGGTGGACGCTGACCGCGGCCGGCGCGAGACTCATTCCGGTGCCTGTCGACGACAAGGGCCTCTGCGTTTGCGAGGGAATTCGGCTGGCGCCGCATGCCAAGCTGGTGGTCGTGACGCCGTCACATCAATATCCGATCGGCGTCAGCATGGGGCTTGAGCGGCGGCTTGAGCTTTTGGACTGGGCGAACAAGAATGACGCCTGGATCATCGAAGATGATTACAATTCGGAGTTCAGGCACCAGGACAGCATGATTGCCTCGCTGCGGTCGCTCGATCGCGATGGACGCGTGATCTACCTAGGGACTTTCTCGAAGCTGATGATGCCGAGCTTGCGTATCGGCTACATGATCGCCGACGAACGTCTCATCAGGGCGTTCTCGAAAGGTCGCGCCCGGATCGATGTCCACACATCGGGAATCGGGCAGGTGGCGCTGGCGGAATTCATGCGGGAAGGCCACCTGGTGAGACATTTGCGACGAATGCGGAAGGTTTATGCCGCGCGGCGGGCTGCCTTGATTGACGCGATCACCACATTGATGCCTGATGATCTGACCGTGTCATCCGCGGCGACCGGGCTCCATCTGGTCGCCTTCTTCACCGAGCGAATGCGGGCACGGATGAGCGACGCAGAGGCGGCAAGGCTCCTGCTGCAAACCGGCATTCACGTGCAGCCGCTGTCGCAGAACTATCTCGGCGAACCCACGCGACATGGATTGGTGTTTGGATATGGGCGGCTGCAGACGGAGGATGCACGCCGGTTGATATCCAAAATGGCCGCGTGCCTCAGTGCTGCATAGCGGCAGCAGATCAGCTTGAGCCATCGGAATCGCGGCTCCGGGGGCGGCGAGTGTGCATCTTCCGTGAGCATCAATGCCCGGATTAATGCAGAAGACCTTGGAAGAGCGGCAGTGCGTTCGAGCGGCTGGCCTACCTGTTTGCGGCAAGTCTGGCTCTATGCGATGGCTCGACCGGTCTGTCACAAATTCGCCTGGGTGGCCTTCACAGGGGAAGCAGGGTGATGATGACGGATCGTGGAGTCTCGTTGAAACTACTGATCGGCGCGGCCTATCTCTAGCTCGACTTTCGCGATTTGAGTCGCAACGTGGCTTCTGTCGTCGCCCCCGGCCTCGTTCGGTGCGCTGAGAAGGAAGGCAATGGCTGAACAAGGAATGAAATGAGCGGCTTATACAGGGAATGGGAGGTCGGTACCGATATCGGGGGCACGTTCACCGACATCATTGCCATCCGGCGTGACCCCGCCGAAACCCGGATCGCCAAGGTTCCGTCGCGTCCGCATGCGCCGGTCGATGCGATGCTCGAAGCCCTTGAGGCCATTGGACTGCAGAAGCATCAGGTCAAACGCTTCGTCCATGGCACCACACGGGTAACCAATGCGATCGTCGAGGAACGCCTCCCAAAGGTTGCGCTGATCGCCACCGCTGGATTCGAGGATGTGCTGGATATCGCCCGCTACCGGCGCCGTGATCTGTACCGCCTCGATATCCCGCCGAAATCGCCATCATTGGTGCCGCGCGAGCTTTGCTTCGGTCTGGTCGAGCGGCTCGATCACGAAGGGAACGTGCTGAAGCCGTTGCAGGATCGCGAGATCGACCGTCTGGTGACCTGGCTGAAGCAGACCGGTGTGCAAAGCGTCGCGGTGGCCTTGCTGCATGCCTACGCCAATCCGGTACATGAGAGGATTCTGGCCGAACGGCTCAAGGCGATCGTGCCGCATGTCTCGCTGTCACATGAGGTCAATCCGGAAGCACGCGAATACGAGCGCACGTCGTCGACGGTGTTCAATGCGGCGGCGATGCCGATTGCCGTCGAATATTTGAGTGAGCTGGAGCAGCGCTTGCCGATTGGACCTGGCCTGCAGGTGTTCCATTCCGCCGGAGCCATGGTTCCGATTGCTGCGGTCAAGCGGCGTCCTCTGGTGATGGCGATGTCCGGGCCCGCGGCCGGTGTGTCAGCGTCGGTCAGCATCGCGCGTCAGCTCGGCACGCCGAGAATGCTCACCTTCGACATGGGCGGCACCACCACCGACGTCTGTCTGATCATCGACGGGCAGGCGGAGATGGCGGACGGCCGAATGCTCGGGGATCGGCCGCTGCGCCAGCCGATGCTGGCGGTTCACTCGATCGGAGCGGGAGGTGGTTCGATCGTGCGCAATGGGCCGGGCGGCTTGACCGTGGGACCCCAGAGCGCGGGGTCGGAACCCGGCCCGGCCTGCTATGGCCGCGGCGGCACGGCGGCGACGATCACCGATGCCAACGCGGTGCTCGGCTATCTCAATCCCGAAACGCGGCTCGGGGACCGTATCAGCCTCGACATCGAGGCTGCCCGGCGCGCCATTGCGCCCATAGCACAAGCGTTGAAACTGGGCCTCGAGGAGACCGCACTCGGCATCGTCAAGGTCGCCAATGCAACCATGGCAAGGGCGCTGCGCCGGGTGACGGTGGAACGCGGCATCGACGGCCGCGACTGTACGCTCCTTGCCTTCGGCGGCGGTGGTCCGATGCATGCGGCGGGAATGGCGGATCTCTACGGCATCGGTTCGATCGTGGTGCCCAACGCATCGAGTGCATTTTCTGCGCTTGGCTGTCTCACTGCCGATTTCAGCTTTCTGCAGCAGCAGACCTTCCGTGTCGCATTGGACGGTATCGATCTCGCTCGGGTGTTGGAGCGGATCGAGACCTTGATCGGGCAGGCGTCGGAACCATTGATTGCCAACGGCGTTGCGCGCGCAGAGATCGACGTCGAACTGGTCGCCCTGATGCGCTATGCCGCGCAGAACGACGCCATTGCCGTGCCGTTCTCCCTGCCTCTGAATACCACGCGCCTGCGGGAAGATTTTCTCGTTCGTCACCACGAACTGTTCGGCTACGCGACGCAGGAGAGTTGCGTCATCGAATCGGTGCGCGTGCAGGCGCGGCGGCCATCGACCACCATCGTCGATCGCCCCACGACCGCCGTTCGCAAGTTGCAGGTGGCTTCGCGTCGATGCACGTTCGATGGCGGCCATGACGTGGCGACGGTGATTGTGGACCGCGCCTCGATGAAGGAGCCGGTCCTCGGGCCCGCGATCATTGAAGATGCGTGGTCCACAATTGTGGTCCCCCCGGGCTGGCAGGCCAAACCGGACACGATCGGTCATCTCTTTTTGACGAAGGTGACGCCATGACGCTCGATCCGTTTACCGTTGAGGTGATCCGGCATGGATTGTCGGCGGCAGCCGAGGAAATGAGCCTGGTGATGACGCGTTCGGCACGCTCGCCACTGTTGCGCGAAGCCGGCGATCTTTCATCTGCGATCACCGATGCGAAGGGCGATCTGGTCGGTCAGGGCCGGGACATCCCGATCCACCTCGGCGCCATGGCTTACACCGTCCCGGAACTGCTGAAAGTTGTGCCCGTAGGTAGCCTGAACGACGGCGACGTGCTGATCTATAATCTTGGCGCGCTGGGCGGCAACCATCTCAACGACGTCAAAGTGGTCCGGCCGGTTTTTGTCGACGGTGATATCGTCGCATTCGCGATCAGCCTCGCGCATTGGCCCGATATCGGCGGAACATGGCCGGGCAGCTACTTCGCCAAGGCCATCGATACGTTTCAGGAGGCGATGCGCATTCCGCCGGTTCTGATTGCGACAGCGGGCGGAGTGAATACGCCCATCATGCAGCTTCTGAAGGCCAATGTACGCGATCCCGAAGCGTGCGAGGGCGATCTGCTCGGACAGATCGCGGCAACCAAGGCGGGCGAAAAGCGCATCGTCGAGCTTTGCCGGCACCACGGCACGGATGTGTTCACCGTGGCATTGGCGCGTCTCCACGACCTGTCGGAGATCGAGATGCGGGAGGCGATCCGCGAACTGCCGGATGGCGTCTATCAAGGGGAAGATTACCTGGACGATGGCGGCGCGGGCGGCGAGCCCGCCCGCATTCACGTCAAGATCACCATCGCTGGCGACGAGGCCACGTTTGATCTGTCCGGCAGCGCCGACCGGGCCTCGAATTTCTGCAACACGACGCCGTTCATCGCGCGTTCCGCGGTTGCCTATTCAGCACGCATCATGAGCGGGCGTGAGATGCAGCAAAATGCCGGAGCCTTGCGGCCGCTCACGATCATCACGCGCCAGGGTTCGATTCTGGAGCCGGGGTGGACGGCGGCCGTCGCGGCGGGAAATCACGAAACCTCAATGCGCATCGTCGATGCCATCTTCCGTGCGATGCAGGACGCGATTCCGGAACGCTTGTCCGCCGGCGGGACGACGACAGCCAGCGTGCTCTTTTTCGCCGAGCCGCGCTCGGACGGCTCCTGGAAGATGCTGTACGAGGTCCATGGCGGCGGCGAGGGCGCGCGCCATGATCGTGACGGCGTTTCGGCGACGCGCGTGCACCTGGCCAATACGTCCAATACGCCGGCCGAGGTGATCGAGGCCAACTACAAGATCCGGGTTGAGCAGCAATCCATTCGCCGCGAGTCCGGTGGCGCCGGACAGTATCGCGGCGGCGACGGCGTGGTGCGTTCCTATCGGATTCTCGCGCCGTCCATGCATCTGACCACATGTATCGAGCGAATGGTGATCCCGCCATTCGGCATGCAGGGCGGCCAACCCGGCGAAACCTGCCGGATATCACTGGTCAGAAATGGCGCCAATGTCGAAATCGACGGCAAATCGAATCTGGTGCTGCAGCGCGACGATCTCGTCACCATCGAAAGCTGCGGCGGCGGCGGTTATGGAGCGGCGAATGAGGTTTCTCGATGAGTAGGCTTTTGCGAACCGGCCTGAACGCGGGCGACAGCGCACCGCTTACCGTCGTCGGCGGTGAGGGCGTCTATTTCCACCTCGAAGATGGCCGCCGCCTGATCGACGGAAGCAATACCGGTGGCGGCCTTGGCCATCGTCATCCGGCGATGGTGGAAGCGATCCGTCGCGCCGCGGATACGCCTGTCGTGAACGAAGGCTGGACCTGGATCGGGCGCGAGAAAGCCGCCGATGATCTGATCCGGGTCGCCTTCGAGGGTGAAGAGGACTGGGTCGGCGCCGTTCGCTTTTGCATCAGCGGAAGCGAAGCGAATGACATGGCGCTCTCGCTTTGCCAGGCACTGACGCAGCGCACGGCGCTCGCTACCCGCGAACGCGCCTATCACGGCCTGGTCGGTCTGTCCCGCAGCATGACCGTGCAGCCGCAATGGCATGGTGGCCTGGCGGTGCATGCCGGTGGCTCGCAACTGCCTGCGGTGATGGCACCGGTCCGCATTCTGCCCGCGCCCGATGGCGCAATCTACGGCGCACCGCCAAACAATCCGTCGGCGAAACAGTATCTCGCCGATGCCGCAAGCACCCTGTCGGACACTGCCGCAACCATCATCGACTATACGCAAGGCGGCATCTACTACGACGCCGACTATCAGGACCAGCTGGCGCTGCACGCTCGCGAGGCTGGATCGATCTGGATCGCCGACGAAGTGGTGACCGGCGCGGGGCGGGCGGGCCGATGGTTCGCGTTTCAAGGTGGCGAGAGCCGTCCGGACATCGTGACGCTCGGCAAATCGTTGGGGGGCGGCGCCGCGGCGGTCGCGGCGGTCGTGGCGTCGAAAGCCATCGTCGAGCAGCTCAAGGGCAAGAGTTGGCAGAATTACGGAACGTTGCGCGGGCACCCGATCAGCATGGCCGCCATCAGCGCCTATCTCGGCGTGGTCACCAGCGAAGACATCCTGTCCCGGGTACGCCAGCTCGAGGGACTGTTCGCAAAGCGTCTGCTCGAGATCGCGCGGCGGCATCCCAGCGTAAGACGCGTGGCGGGACAAGGCCTGCATTGGACCATCGAGCTGCACGGGCCGGACTGGCGGACGTGGCACGCGGACAGCCTTGAGGATCCCATCGCTTCCCGCGTCGCGTTGCGCGCCCTTGAGGCGGGCGCGGTGATCGGAACCAGCGGTGAACAGACCTCGCTGTTCCTTGCGCCGCCTTTGGTGATCTCCGCGGATGAATCCCATCGGTTGCTCGATGCGCTTGATCACGGTCTGCAGGTTGCGGATGAAGAGCACGAACGCCATGCTGCCCCTGGCCACGGCCGATAGGAGGGCTGGACTGAGTCATCAAGGATACCGCCAGTGAGCTGCGTTTCTCGCTTGGCCGGTTGGCGAACCCTGGTACCTGCCGATGCCTGAGGGCACGCTTTAACATGCGCAGGCGCGCGCCGAGCATCGGGCGGCGAGCAGAAACGCAGAACTGACGTGCATCACAAGGACTGTCTCCGGAATTGACTTCGTGTGAACCAAAACTTTAACTGCTGGCTCGATTGAGCCGGATAAGACTCCGAGCTTCACAGGCTGCTTCATTTTCATGCAAGCGCCGCCTTAAATGCAAGCGCCCAGAAAGGTATCCATGCGCGTCATCAATGTTGCCGCCGCCCAGTTGGGTCCGATTCAGAAAGCCGACAGTCGCGAAACCGTCGTCAAGCGCATGATCGCGCTGATGGATGAAGCCAAGGCGAGGGGCGCCGATCTGATCGTCTATCCGGAGCTCGCCCTCACCACGTTCTTTCCGCGCTGGTACATGGAGGACCAGGCTGAGGTCGACACGTGGTTCGAACGCGAGATGCCGAATGCTGCGGCCATGCCGCTGTTTGAGCGCGCCGCCCGGCACCAGATGGCGATGAGCTTCGGCTATGCCGAACTGACAGCGGACGGACATCACTTCAACACCTGTATTCTCACCGATAAGTCCGCCAGAATTGTCGGGACCTATCGCAAGATCCATCTGCCGGGGCATTCGGAGTTTGATACCGAGCGCGCTTTCCAGCATCTGGAGAAGCGCTACTTCGAGCCCGGCGATCTCGGTTTCAAGGTCTGGCGGACCCTCGGCGGAATCTTCGGTATGGCCGTCTGCAACGACCGGCGCTGGCCGGAAACCTACCGCGTGATGGGTCTGCAGGGCGTCGAGATGGTGCTGATCGGCTACAACACGCCCTCGGTCAATGCCGAGAAGAGCGAGGAGGGGCCCGAGAAGCGGCTCTTCCACAACCGGCTGTCCGCACAGGCCGGCGCCTACCAGAACTCTACCTGGGTCGTATGCGTTGCCAAGGCCGGCGTCGAGGATGGCCACCCCCTGATCGGCGGCAGCCTGATCGTCAATCCGGTCGGAGAGATCGTCGTCGAGGCGAAAACCGAAGAGGACGAGTTGCTGGTTTACCCGTGCGACCTCGACGCCACCGATTTCGGCAAGAAAACCATCTTCAACTTCGCCAACCACCGCCGCATCGAGCATTATGGCCTGATCACCAGCCGCACCGGCGCGGTGCCGCCGCCGGAAAACTA
Organism: Bradyrhizobium sp. AUGA SZCCT0222; assembly: GCF_018130205.1. Taxonomy (NCBI): domain Bacteria; kingdom Pseudomonadati; phylum Pseudomonadota; class Alphaproteobacteria; order Hyphomicrobiales; family Nitrobacteraceae; genus Bradyrhizobium; species Bradyrhizobium sp. AUGA SZCCT0222. The sequence continues at coordinate 11,955 of NZ_JAFCLX010000010.1, read as the reverse complement.
GATGTCCGGCATCTCCTTCCGCGAACTTGATCCGCACGACCGATACAAGTTGCTGTGCGGGGTCGTGGTGCCACGGCCGATCGCGCTGGTCACCACGCTCGACGAGAATGGCCGCGTCAACGCGGCGCCGTTTAGTTTCTTCAACGTGTTCTCCGAAGATCCGCCCCTTCTGGTGCTCGGCCTGCAGCACAAGGCCGACCAGAGCCCCAAGGACACCACGCGCAACATCCACCGCAGCGGGCAGTTCGTCGTGCATATGGTCGACGAGGCGCTCGCAGCCACCATGAACGACTGTGCCGTCGACTTTCCATCCGGCAGCAGCGAAGTGGAGGCGACGGGGCTGGAGACATTGCCATCGGTCGATGTCGCCGTGCCGCGGCTGGCGGCGGCCCCGTTTGCGCTGGAATGCCGGCAACATGTCGCACTCGCTTTCGGGCCCGGCCGCGAACTCCTTGTAGGGGAAGTGCTGCGCCTGCATGCCCGCGAGGGGCTGATTGACCGGGAAAAGATGTACGTCGATTTCGACGCCTACCGGCCGATCGGGCGCTTGTTCGGCAATCTCTACGCCGCCCAGCGCGATACTTTCGCGCTGACGCGCGAAAGCCACGCGCAGTGGCTCGCGCGCAGCGGTGCGCGTGAACCGTCCGGCGAAAGTCAGTGATGGGCGAACTGTACCGCACCCAAAGCCATGGTCACGGCCGCCTGCGTCGGGTCGATCACGGGAATCCCGAGCGCCTGTTCCAGCGGCCTTCGGTGACGCGCCATGCCGGCACAGCCCATCACGATGGCGCCGGATCCGTCTTCGTCCTTGAGCGCGCGCCCGACCTCGATCATCTTCGCGAGCGTTCCTTCGCCCGACGCCGTCTCCGCCACGCTCATGTTGAGCGGGCGCTCCCGCGTCAGGCGATCCATCAATCCCATTTGCCTGAGGTAACGGACGTGGCGGCGAATCGAGCGCTGTGCGATCGCAATGACGCCGAAGCTTTCGGCGCGCGCAAGCGCCGTCAGCACGCCGCATTCGGCGATGCCGAAAACGGGCCGGTCCGTCGCTTCGCGGCAGACATGCAGGCCCGGATCGCTGTAGCAGGCAATGACAAAGGCGGCCGAACTGTTGTCGCCTTCGACAAGACGGCGCAGCGGCATCGCCACGCCATCGACGTCGGCCTGGCTTTCGATTCCGTAGGGCCCTTCAGCCAAAGTTTCGCAGACGATCACCGGTCCGCCCTCAAAGCCCAGCGGCCTGAGTGCGTCTTCCAGCCCTTGCGTCACGAGGCGATTTGAATTGGGATTGATGACGAGAATGCGTTGCCTGGACATCATGTTTTCCTGCTGGACGGTGCATCGGCCGATGCCGTGGGGCCGAGGCGCAAAGAGACTTCGATGGAAGCAATGACCATGCCATCGAGCGATGCATGGTCCACTGTCTGCTCCCAAAGCGCAAGGGAGTGTAGCGACACGATCTGTGCTTTTATGCAGCGGACGCCCGATTTGCGATTCAGGACCTGACTTGGAGAGTTTGCCATGACCGAACCCGCCTACGACCTTCTCATTCGGGGCGGACGCGTCGCGACCGTCAGCGACGTGTTCGAGGCCGACGTCGCCATTTCCGGCGAGACGATCGTCGCGGTCGGCCGCGGGCTGCCGGCCGGGCGACGCGAGATCGATGCGCGCGGCAAGCTGGTGCTGCCGGGCGGCGTCGATAGCCACTGCCATATTGAGCAGCTTTCGGCCGCGGGTATCATGAACGCCGATACGTTCGAGAGCGCGACGGTCTCGGCGGCCTTCGGCGGCACTACGAGCGTGATCTCGTTCGCGGCCCAGCACGTCGGCATGAAGCTGCCGCAGGTGCTGGAGGACTATCATGCGCTGGCCAAAAAGGGCGCGGTGATCGACTACGCCTTTCACATGATCATCGCCGATCCGACAAAGGAAGCGCTGGAGACGGATCTGCCGACATTGATCAAGCAGGGCCATGGCTCGATCAAGATCTTCATGACCTATGATCGCCTGAAGATCGATGACGAGCCGCTGCTCGACATTCTGCTGGCGGCGCGTGACGGCGGCGCGATGCTTTGCGCCCATGCCGAGAACCACGGGGTCATTTCCTGGATGGTGAAGCGGCTGCTCGCGCGCGGTTATACCCATCCGAAATATCACGCTATCAGCCACGCCCGCGTTTCGGAAGCGGAGGCGTTCACGCGGTTGATTGGCATGGCTGCGCTGATCGACCAACCGATCATGATCTTCCACGTCTCGACGGCGGAAGGCGCCAAGGTGATCCGCGATGCGCGCGGGCAGGGACTGAAGGTGTTCGCGGAGACCTGCCCGCAATATCTGTTTCTCACGGCCGATGATCTCGACAAGCCCGGCGTGGAAGGCGCCAAATGGATGTGCAGCCCGCCGCCGCGCCGCGCCGCGGACCAGGAAGCGCTGTGGCAGGCGTTGGCGCTCGGCGATCTCCAGACCGTGTCGTCCGATCACGCGCCGTACCGGTTCGACGAAACCGGTAAACTGCGGGCCGGCCCCAATCCCAATTTCAAGCAGGTGGCGAACGGTTTGCCAGGCCTCGAAGTCCGGTTGCCGCTGCTGTTCGACGCCATGGTTTCCAAGGGGCGCCTCGGAATCGAGAAGTTCGTCGAGCTGACCGCGACGGCACCTGCAAAGATCTACAATCTGCATCCGCGGAAAGGCTCGATCGCGGTTGGCGCCGATGCGGATATCGCGATCTGGGACCCGGCGCGCGAGGTGACGCTGAGCGATGAGATGATGCATGACCTCACGGGCTATACGCCCTTCGCCGGCCGCAAGCTGCGCGGCTGGCCGGTGACCGTGCTATCGCGCGGGCGCGTGATCGTGTCGGACGGCAAACGTTCGGTCGAAGCAGGCTCAGGGCGTTTCCTCGCACGCACGGGAGGAGAGGCGGCGAAACCGACCGGCCGGCTGGTATCGGATATGGACCCGGAACAGAATTTCGGGGCGAGGCTCTTGTGATCTGTCCGCCGCGACGAGTTCGGATTGAGAAATGAGAATCCTTGTTTTCGGCGGCACCGGTTTTGTCGGGCTCAATATCGCCGCGACATTGCTGGCGCGCGGTCATGCGGTGACGTTGTTCGACCGCGCGGGCTTGCCGTCTGACGCAGCCAGGGATCTTGCCTCTCACGCGGATCGGCTGACCGTCATCCAGGGCGATATCACCGATCAGAATGCCGTCGGGCAGGCGATCGCACCTGGCTATGAGGCGATCATTCTCGGAGCCGCAATCACGGCCGGTCCGGAGCGCGAGGCAAAGGATCCCGAGACCATTCTGCGGGTCAACCTGCTGGCTCAGACGCCGGTCCTGATCGCGGCGCAGCGCGCTGGCGTCAAGCGCATCATCAATCTGTCGTCCGCAGCTGCCTACGGCGCCAGCGCATTCCGGAACCCGGTGCTTGACGAGGAAACGCCTTGCGATCCGGCTTCGCTCTACGCCATTACCAAACTCGCGTCGGAGAAAGTGGCCGCGCGCCTTTCCACCCTGTGGCAATGCCAAATCATCAGCGTGCGGCTGAGCGCCGTATTCGGCCCGTGGGAGCGGAGCAACGAGGTGCGCGACACGCCAAGCCCGCAGGTGCAGATTCTGGCCGCGATGCAAGCGGGCCGCGAGGCCGTGCTGTCGCGTCCGGGTGTCAGGGACTGGATCTATGCGGTGGATGTCGCGGAAGCCGTGACATTGCTGATCGAGGCGGAGCGGCCCAAGCATCAGCCCTACAATATTTCGACCGGAGTGGAATGGCCGGCGCTCCAATGGGGGCAGGAATTGGCCGCGCTGCGCCCCGGTTTCATTTGCGGGCTGACCGATGCCGGTGAAGCGGCGACGATCGACCTGCATAGTCCAGCCGACCGGGCACCGCTTTCGGTCACGCGCATGGCGGAAGAGTTCGGCTGGCGCGCACGGTTCGGCTGCGCGGAGTCGGTTGCCGACCTGAGCCGTTGGTGGACAGAGCATCGAGGGGAAGCCTGACATGAGACTGACAGGGCGGACGGCGATCATAACCGGCGCTGGCTCGGGCATCGGCCGCGCCAGTGCGGTGCTGCTTGCGAAGGAGGGCGCCTTTATCGCGTTGGTCGATCGTGATGGCGCGGGTTTGCAGGAGACCCTGGCGGCGATCGACGGCGTGAAGGGTGAAGCTTCATTCCATGTCGGCGATGTCGGCGAGGCGGATTTCGCACAGACGGTGGTTAGCGACGTCATGGCGCGGCGCGGCCGGCTCGATGTGCTGATGGCCGCGGCCGGCTTTTCCTGCGGCGGCACGGTACTGACCACCGATCCCGCCGATTGGGATGCGGTGTTCCGCACCAATGTCGGCGGCACCTGGCTTTGGGCACGCGCGGCAGTGCCAAAGATGCAGCGGCAAGGCAGCGGCTCGATCATCACGCTCGCCTCGCAATTGGCGATCGCCGGCGGCAAGGGCAATAGCGCCTATGTCGCGGCCAAGGGCGCGATCATCAGCCTGACCCGGACGATGGCGGTGGATTTCGCCACGGACGGCATCCGCGTCAACGCGATCGCGCCGGGCGCCATCGACACACCGATGCTGCGGCGCAGTTTTGCCCGTCACGCCGACCCCGAGCCGGTGCGCGAAGCGTCGCGCAACCGCCATGCCATGAAGCGATTTGGCCAGGCGGAGGAGGTGGCCGAGGCCGCGCTCCATCTTGCCAGCGATGCGTCTTCCTTTACGACCGGCACCGTCATGGTGGTCGATGGCGGTTGGCTCGCGGCATGAACAGCTTGCTCGCTCTCGAAGCCCAGGTTCGCACCGATCTTGCCAAGACCGCGCATCCGGATGCCGCGTGGCTGACGCCGAAGCTCGGGCCCGACGGCAGACCGGCGCTGGATGTGCTCGTGGTGGGCGCCGGGCAATCAGGTCTTGCGACGGCCTTTGGCCTGATGCGCTCGCAAGTGAGCAACATCCTGGTGCTCGACAAATCCGAGGAGGGGCAGGAGGGGCCGTGGCTCACTTACGCCCGCATGCATACGCTGCGTAGTCCGAAGCATTTCACCGGGCCCGATCTTGATATTCCCAGCCTGACCTACCAGTCCTGGCACGAGGCGCGCTTCGGCGAGGGGGATTGGCGAAATCTCGACCTGATTTCACGCGAGCTTTGGGCGGAGTATCTGCTCTGGTTCAGGCGCATCCTGGACCTGCCGGTGCGGAATGGTTGCGAGGTTATCGAGATCTCGCCTGCGGCCGGTGGATTGCTCGCTGCCAAGGTGCAAACGGCTGATGGTTTCGATATTGTCTTTGCGCGCAAGATTGTGCTGGCGACGGGGCAGGAAGGCATGGGCGACTGGACCATTCCGGAGCCGCTACGCCATCTGCCGTCGTCGGTTTGCGCGCATGCGGCCCAGCCGATCGACTTCGCCCGCTTGCGCGGCAGGAAGGTTGCGGTGATCGGCGCCGGCGCCTCGGCCTTCGACAATGCCGCGACCGCACTGGAGGCAGGCGCGGCCGAGGTGGACCTGTTTTGCCGCAGGGCGGAGATCCAGGTGATACAGCCCTACCGCTGGCTCACGTTCCGCGGCTTCCTGCGTCACTTCTGTGATCTGGATGATGCCTGGCGCTGGCGCTTCATGCGCGCCGTGCTGGAGATGCGGGAAGGTTTTCCGCAAGCGACCTACGACCGCTGCGCGCGTCATCCCAATTTTCGCCTGCAGGAGGGGGCACCGATCGAAGCCGCCACGCAAACGGCTCGCGGCGTCGACTTGCAGACGCCGCGGGGGGTGTTTGCAGCCGACTTCGTGATTTGCGGCACAGGGATCGACATGAATTTTGCCGGCCGGCCCGAACTGCGAAACAGCGCCGCCAACATCGCGACCTGGGCCGACCGCTACCAGCCGCCGCCGGACGAGCGCAGCCCGCGGCTCGGGCGTTTCCCCTATCTTGCTGACGACTATGCACTGATGGAGCGGGTCGCCGGTGAAACGCCGTGGATCGCGAACATTCATGTCTTCGCGATCGCCTCCACCATGAGCTTCGGTGCGTCGGGCTCATCGATCAATGCGATGACCACGGCCGTGCCGAAGCTGGTGCACGGGTTGACACGCGGCCTGTTTCGCGCGGACATCGAGCGGCACTGGGCTTCGTTCAAGGCGTATGACGTGCCCCAGGCTGTCGTCGTGCGGCAAGTATCGACGACGGGTGAGGAACGGTGAACGGTTTTCAACGGCGTTGGGAAGCTCGGCTCATACCTACTATGCTCCTGCCTCTGGCGGTTCCGGTTGGCATATCCCTTGCTTTAAGTTGATGTTCTCATTCAGAAAATAAACCTGACAAAATAGGGAATAAGTTCGATGGGCGTTACAGGATCCAGGCGTCTGCTTTCGGCGGTTGCCTTTGTCGCGTTTTCACTGGCCGCCGGATCGGTGCAGGCGCAAACGCGCGCGGAAACGCTGCGCTACGTCACCGGCGCATCGGTCAATACGCTCGAGCCGAATGTTCCAGGTTCGACCCGCGAAGCCTTTGCGGTGAGTCTCAGCACCTACGACCGGCTCGTGTCATTTGGCCGCAAGCAACTCAATGGCAAATGGGTGTTTGACCTCAGCAAGATCACCGGAGAGCTGGCGGAATCCTACGAGGTCAGCCCGGACGGGCTGAAGATGACTTTTCGCCTGCGCAAGGACGCGAAATTCCAGGACGGCACACCGGTCACCGCTGATGACGTCAAGTGGTCGCTCGACCGCGTCGTCACGGCGCCGATCCTCGGCAAGGCGCAGCTTCTCACGGGATCGTTGACATCAGCCGATCAGTTCAAGGTCGTCGACCCCTTGACCATCGAGGTGACGCTGCCGAAGCCGGACAAGCTGGCCTTACCGAATCTCGCCACCGTCTACCCGATCATCATCAACTCCAAGGTCGCCAAGTCGCATGCGACGGCAGAGGATCCCTGGGCGACGGCGTGGTTGAAGGAGAACACGGCCGGCAGCGGCGCCTACAGGATCGAGACGTTCAAGCCGGGTGAACAGGTGATCATGGTGCGCAACGAGGCCTGGAACCGCGGCACGACCGACAAGTCGGCGTTCTTCAAACGCGTCATCGTGCAGTCGGTGCCGGAGCCGGCGACGCGCGCCAATCTGGTCGAGCGTGGCGACGCCGATATCGTCGTCGATCTGCAGGCGAGCGACGTCCAGTCGCTCGAAGCCAAGGCCAAGCTGAAGGTGATCTCGACGCCGCAATACAATTCCGTCACCTTCGTTTCGATGAACAATCAAATCCCGCCCTTCGACAACGTCAATGTGCGCCGCGCCGTCGCTTTTGCGCTGCCCTATGACGACATGTTCAAGGCGGCGCTGTTCGGCCGCGGGTCGCCGCTGTTTGGCGCAACATGGGCTGATGGCAAGCCATCGAGCGGCGCCTATCCTGTACCGCAGCCGGTGAAACTCGACCTCGATAAGGCCAGGGAATACCTGAAGGCGGCCGGCATGCCGGACGGCTTCTCGACCACGTTCAGCTTTAACGTCGGTCAGGCTTCCACCGCCGAGCCTATGGCTGCGCTAGTGAAGGAGTCGCTCGCCAAGATCGGCATCAAGGTCGATATCCAGAAGCTGCCGGATGCGCAGATGTCGACGCAGATCAACGAGAAGAAGCTGCCTTTCTTTACCGAGGGCATCGTCGCCTGGTTGCCTTCGCCAGACTATTTCTACCGCAACTTCTACACCGGCAATCAGCGCTGGAATTACTCGTCGATCAACAATGCCGAACTGGTGGAGATCGCGCAGAAGGCCCGCTTCGAACCCGATGCGGCCAAGTATGAGGAAGACGGCAGGAAGCTCAACGCCATCCATTTCACCGAGATGCCGCAGATTCCGCTCTGGCAGCCCAGCCAGGACGCGGTCATGGCGGCCTCGGTCGAAGGTTACACCTACCAGTTCCACCGGCAGGTCGATTATCGCGATCTCAGTCGCAAGTAACCCGGCGGGTACGATGGCGGCCTTTGGAGCAACGGTGATACGGGCGGGCAGGCGTTTCCTGTCCTCGCTGCCGGCGCTGTTTGGCGTGCTCGTCTTCACCTTCCTCTTGATGCGTGTGCTGCCGGGCGATCCGGCGGTGTTCTTCGCCTCCGGACCGAATTCCGGCAAGGAGGAGATCGAAGCCATCCGCAAGCAGATGGGTCTCGACAAGCCGATGCCGGAACAATTGGCGCTCTATTTGTACGACGTCGGCAGCGGAAACCTGGGCCGGTCGATGATGACCGGCCAGCTCGTCACCAAGGATTTGCGCGAGCGACTGCCGGCCTCGCTCGAACTCACCTTCACTGCACTGCTGATCGCGCTGGTGTCGGCGGTGCCGCTTGGTGTGCTGGCGGCCCTGAGACCGGGCTCCATCATCGACCACGGCGTGCGGTTTTTCTGCGCGCTCGGCGTCTGTGTGCCGACGTTCGTTTCGGGCCTGTTGCTGATGTATGTCTTCTATTATCTGCTCGGGCTCGCGCCCGATCCGACTGGCCGGGTCGATATCTTCGCGTCACTGCCGCCAAGGCGAACCGGCTTCCTGTTGATCGACTTCCTGCTCGCAGGCGACTTCGATGGATGGTGGGCCGCCTTCAGACAACTGATCCTGCCGGCGCTGAGCATGGCGCTGTTCGTGGTGGCGCCGCTGGCGCGCATCACGCGGGCCTCGATGCTGGTCTCGCTCGGCAGCGATTTCGTGCGTACCGCGCGCTCCATGGGCCTTCCCTGGTGGAAGATCGTCGTCACCTATGCGCTGCGTAATGCCATCCTGCCCGTCATCACCATCGCAGGCATCGTGTTCTCGACCATGCTCGGCGCCAATGTCCTGGTGGAGAAGGTGTTTTCCTGGCCGGGCGTCGCCTCCTACGCGCTCGATGCGCTGCTCTCCTCCGATTATGCGCCGGTGCAGGGCTTTGTGCTGCTGATGGCCACCGTGTTCGTAATCGTCAATCTGCTGGTGGATATCCTTTACGGCATCGCCGATCCACGGGTGACAATCGGATGACATCAGCAACACTTCGCCATGCCGGCTGGATTCTGCGAGGTAATCCGCTTACCGCCGTTGCCGCTACCGGAGTCTTCCTGCTCACGCTGATCGCGATTTTCGGACCGTGGATCGTGCCGTATGATCCGATCGTCTCGAACGTGTCGCAAGCCCTGATGCCGCCGAGCGCGGCGCACATCGCAGGCACCGATCAGCTCGGCCGCGACGTGTTCAGCCGCCTTATCGTCGCGGCACGGCTCGATCTCGCCATCGCCGTCTCGGCGGTCGGAATCTCCTTTGCCATCGGCGCCGTCATCGGTGCGATCTGCGGCTATACCGGCGGCCGGCTCGATCGCGCCGTCGGCCGCTTCGTCGACGTCGTGATGGCCTTTCCGCTTTTCGTGCTGGCGATGGCGATGGTCGCGGCCCTCGGCAACCGGGTCGAGAACATCATCATCGCGACCGCCATCATCAATCTGCCGTTCTACATCCGCTTTGCGCGGGCGGAGGTGAACGTTCGCCGCAATGTCGGCTGGGTCGAGGCGGCGCGCGCCTGCGGCGACAGCCACATCTCGGTCGTGCTGCGCTTCCTGCTGCCGAACGTGCTGCCGGCCATGGCGGTGCAGATATCGCTCAATCTCGGCTGGGCGATCCTCAATGCGGCCGGACTGTCCTTTATCGGTCTCGGCGTCAAGCCGCCGACGCCGGAATGGGGCATCATGGTTGCCGAAGGCGCGCGCTTCATTTCGACAGGCAAATGGTGGCTGGTTGCGTTCCCCGGGTTGGCGCTGATGCTGACTGTGCTGTGCTTTAACCTCCTCGGCGACGGCGTGCGCGATATTCTCGACCCCCGCATGCGCACATGACCCCATCGCTGCTGGCACTGGACGACCTGCACGTCACTTTCTCGACACGGCGTGGCCTTGTCGAGGCGGTGCGTGGCGTCACGCTGTCGCTCGGCGAGGGCGAGATGCTCGGCCTGGTCGGCGAGAGCGGTTCGGGCAAGTCCGTGACGGGTTTTGCGATCACGCGGCTGCTCGATGCGGCCGGCCGTATCACGGCAGGCAATATCCGGTTTCGCGGGCAGGACATCACGCGGATATCAGGGAGTGATTTCCGTCATCTGCACGGCGCGGCGATGGCGATGATCTTTCAGAATCCTCGCGCAGCGCTCAATCCAATCCGTGCCGTCGGCGACCAGATCGCCGATGCCATCACGGCTCATAAGCGAATGCCGCGGGATCAGGCGCGCGCGCAGGCGCTGGAACTGTTGCGCGCCGTGCAAATCCGCGATCCTGAAAAGCGGATGTCCGCTTATCCGCACGAACTCTCCGGCGGTATGTGCCAGCGTGTGATGATCGCGATGGCGATTTCCTGTAATCCCGCACTGCTGATCGCCGACGAGCCCACTACCGGCCTCGACGTTACGACGCAAAAGGTTGTGATGGATTTGTTGACCGGGATTGCGGCCGAGCGCGGCATGGCGACCATTCTGATCACCCATGACCTCGGTCTCGCCGCCCGTTACTGTCGTCGCGTCGTGGTGATGGAGCAAGGCCGGCTGGTCGAGGAGGCCGAACCGCTGACACTGTTCCGGGCGCCGCAGCATTCCTACACCAAGCGCCTTGTGGCTGCTTCGCCCACGGCGACGTCCCGGATCGCGGATTTGGTGCCGGAAGGGGAGAGGGGTCGAGAAGTGGCGATCCAGGTCGCACCCAAATCGCCGGCTGCTCCGGGCACGCCGCCGCTGCTGGAGGTGCAGAAACTCGCAAAGCGGTTCGATCAGGGGGCCCCGGCGGTCGCGGACTTTTCGATGATGATCAATGCCGGCGAGAGCGTCGGCTTGGTCGGCGAGTCGGGTTCCGGCAAGAGCACGACATCGCGCATCATCTGCCGGTTGATCGATCCGAGCGAGGGCGAGATTGCGTTCGAGGGACAGTCGATCGGCCATATCCCGGCCCGCGATTTTCACCGCTCGCCGTTTCGCAAGGATATCCAGATCGTCTTTCAGGATCCGAACGACAGCCTCAACCCGCGCTTCACCGCCTTTGACTGCATCGCCCATCCGCTGTTGCGGCTGGGTGGCATGCGCTCCGGCGACGCGCTGCGGCAGCGGGTGGAGGAGTGTGCACGACGGGTCGGATTGGGGGTCGAATTGCTGACGCGCTTCCCGCATCAGCTTTCGGGCGGCCAGAAGGCTCGTGTCGGCATTGCCCGCGCCATCGCCTGCCGGCCGCGCCTCCTGGTGCTGGACGAGCCGACGGCGGCGTTGGATGTATCGGTACAGGCGGTGGTGCTGCAACTGCTCGACCGGCTGCGACGTGAGGATGACTTGGCCTTCCTCTTCGTCAGCCACGACCTCAACGTCGTTCGCATGATGTGCGACCGGACCATCGTGCTGCAAAATGGCCGCATCGTCGAACAGGGCGAGAGCCGCGCGATGTTCGACAATCCGAAAACCGCCTACACACGCGAGCTGGTGGAAGCCGTGCCGCATATCGAGCCGGAACTGGCTGTGTCCGTCACCTGATATTGACGCCGCAAAGTTGTTCCCGCCGAGCACCGATAGGCCGACAGGTCCGGCACCTGGCGGCCAGCGCGGCATAGAGCGCACGGGCGAGATCGGCAGGGCTTTGGCGTTGCAGGCTTTGGCGCTCCATCCCGTAGGTCCTCTTTTTCGATGTGCAATGACGGCGGAGTGCGGCAAATCAACCCGACGGGCAAATCAGTTCTGATTTACGGAAAGTGTGTCAAGCCCCAAAATTAAAAATATTTCTGTTTACCAGAAGGCAAATCAGGTGCATATGTTTGGCCATCCCGTCCTACTCAGAAGGGCGTCGGCCGTCGTCACGGACGTTGGGCGGGTTGCGGTGGACGCTGGTTTACGCCTCGACGACGGCGTGGATAAGCGTACGGCAAAACCGTGTGGTCCTGGCGCCCGTTGCAGGCGTCAAGCTGTCGGAGAAGCGTGAGCGGAAACGGC